>CAXTCV010000004.1:0-66218 GCA_964242725.1 uncultured Methylobacterium sp. | reverse complement strand
GGAAGTCGCCCTCCCCGCGCCAGACCGGCATCGCGTTGCGCTGGACCAGCCGGTACGAATCCTCGCGGGAGACCCCGGCCTGGGTGAGCGCCAGCAGCACCCGCTGCGAGTGGACGAGGCCGCCGAGGCGGTCGAGGTTCTTCTGCATGGTGGCCGGGTAGATCAGCAGCTTCTCGATCACCCCGGTCATGCGGGCCAGGGCGAAGTCGAGGGTCACGGTGGCGTCGGGGCCGATCATCCGCTCCACGGAGGAATGCGAGATGTCGCGTTCGTGCCAGAGGGCGACGTTCTCCAGGGCCGGGGTGACGTAGCCGCGCACCATCCGGGCGAGGCCGGTGATGTTCTCGGTGAGCACCGGGTTGCGCTTATGCGGCATGGCCGAGGAACCCTTCTGGCCCTCGGAGAAGAATTCCTCCGCCTCCAGAACCTCGGTGCGCTGGAGGTGGCGCACCTCGATGGCCAGCCGCTCCAGGGACGAGGCGACGACGCCGAGCGTCGCGAAGAACATCGCGTGGCGGTCGCGCGGGATGACCTGGGTCGAGACCGGCTCGGGCGTCAGGCCCATCTTCGCGGCGACGTATTCCTCCACCCGCGGATCGATATTGGCGAAGGTGCCGACCGCCCCCGAGATCGCGCAGGTGGCGACCTCCGCGCGGGCCGCGACGAGGCGCGCCCGGCTGCGCGCGAACTCGGCATAGGCCTGGGCGAGCTTGAGCCCGAAGGTCACCGGCTCGGCATGGATGCCGTGGGAGCGGCCGATGGTGGGCGTATGCCTGTGTTCCAGCGCCCGGCTCTTCAGCGCCGCCAGCAGCGCGTCGACATCGGCGAGCAGGATGTCTGCGGCGCGCACGAGCTGCACGTTCAGGCAGGTATCGAGCACGTCCGAGGAGGTCATGCCCTGGTGGACGAAGCGCGCCTCAGGACCGACGATCTCCGCGAGATGGGTCAGGAAGGCGATGACGTCGTGCTTGGTCACCGCCTCGATCGCGTCGATGCGGGCGACGTCAAAGACGGCGTCCCTGCCCTTGGCCCAGACCGCTTCGGCGGCCTCCTTCGGGACGACGCCGATCTCGGCGAGCGCCGTCGTGGCATGGGCCTCGATCTCGAACCAGATCCGGAACCGGGTCTCGGGCGACCAGATCGCCGTCATTGCGGGGCGGCTGTAGCGGGGGATCATGGGGCCTCGGCACGGTCCGGAATACGTGCCGAGGCCGGTAGCATGCACCGCCCCGGGCGCTCAATGCGGATCCGTCATGACGGGACAGCAACGGATGGGGCGCGTCAGTCCGCGCGCACCCAGCCCTGCCCCATCAGCCGTTCCTGCGGCAGGAAGCGGGACTTGTAGTCCATCTTGCGCGAGCCTTCGACCCAGTAGCCGAGGTACAGATACGGCAGGCCGAGGCGCTGGGCGCGGCGGATATGATCCAGGATCATGAAAGTGCCCGGCGAACGCCCGGCCTCAGCAGGATCGTAGAACGAGTAGACCATCGACAGTCCGTCGGCGAGGACATCCGTCAGGCAGAACGCGAGCGGCGGCCCCGAACCGCGCCCGGTGATCGCCGTGTCCGGCCCGTGCCTCCGATAGGACACGAGATGCGTGTCCACGTGGCTGTCCTCGACCATCATGGCGTAGTCGAGCACCGTCATGTCGACCATGCCGCCATCGCCGTGGCGGGCGTCTAGATAGCGGCGGAACAGGGCGTATTGCTCCGAGGCCGGCCGATTGGGCTCCGGCGTGCCGACCCAATCCGCGTTGCGGGCCAGGATGCGCCTTTGACTCGCGCTCGGCTCGAACTCATTCACCACCACGCGCACGGAGATGCACGCCCGGCACGTCTCGCAGGCCGGCCGGTACGCGATGGTCTGCGAACGGCGGAATCCGCCCTGCGTCAGTATCTCGTTGAGGTCGCGCGCGCGCCGTCCAACAAGATGGGTGAACACCTTCCGCTCCTCCTGACCCGGCAGGTAGGGGCACGGCGAGGGCGCGGTGAGGTAGAATTGCGGTGTGTCGCGCGGATGACTGGTCACGCTCGGTCTTGACCCTGCACCGGGTATGTCCTCTCGGCGCCGGCGTGCCAATGTACAGCCGCGGCCGCCGGGCTCAATGCCCCCGACCGCCGCCGGGCGAGATTTTCACCGCGGCACAGAGGCCTCAGCGTGCGTGGACCACGGCGAGGCCGAGCAGAACGTCGTGGCCGAGACGCCGGTCCGACCGGACGACACCGAAGGCGACATCCACGCACCACAGGAGGAAGGTCGAGACCGCAACATAGAACAGCAGGGCGTGGACGGCGGCCGTGATGATATCGACCCGGGCACCGCTCTCGGGCGCCACGACCCGAAGACCCATCAGCCTCTGCCCGATCGTGCTCTGCCGCGCACCGCCGACCGTGATCGCGCTGTAGATGATCCCGCTCGCCGGCAGGACGGCGAACAGGGTCCAGCCCAACCCGAACGTCACGACGCCCACCACCGTGATCAGCAGCGTCAGCAGCGCGGTGAAGCCCATGATGAACAGGATGTCGAGGAGGTAGGCCACGGTGCGGCCGCCAAGGCTCGCGCGGACGAACGGGACGGGAAGCGATGCCGCGTAACCGGTCGTATCGAAACGCGGGGCGTAACCAGATTGCGTATTCTGCATGATGTCGCGTCCTGCAAACGAGGCTGCGGACGATGAAGTGGGTGCGAGGCGCGGGGGTCGCAAGGGGCGGTCGCGCGGAGACCCCCGGGCCGATCAGCGCTCGGCCGGGTCGCCGGCTTCGGCATCGGGCGTATCCAGATAGAAGCGCTTCAGCATGTAGAGCGCGGGACCCGACAGGCTGCGACCCTCGGTGCCCAGGGCGAGGAGGGTTGTGCCCGCATCGAAGCGGCAGGTCAGCCAGTGCTGGCGTGTGCCCTCGACGTAATCGACCCGCACCGTGTCGGCCGCCGGCCCCGGGGCGGCCCGCACCAGGCGGATCCCGGGTTGCGGCGCGATCGCCGGCAGCGCCCGGCGACAGGTGGCGACCCGCTCGCGCCGCACAGTGTCTTGGCAGGCCGCGAGCCCGCCGAGGAAACCCGCCGCGACCGCCGCCCCAAGAAGCCAGCGGTGCGCGGGCTTCACGGTTGGCTGCGCAGGCGCTCGGCGACCCGGGGGGCGTGATAGGTGAGGACGCCGTCCGCTCCGGCCCGCTTGAAGGCGAGCAGCGCCTCCACCATCGCGCGGTCGCCGTCGAGCCAGCCATTCCGGGCGGCCGCCTCGATCATCGCGTACTCCCCCGACACCTGATAGGCGAAGGTCGGCACCTGGAACGTGTCCCGGACCCGGCGGATGATGTCGAGATAGGGCAGCCCCGGCTTGACCATGATCGAGTCGGCGCCCTCGTCGAGGTCGAGG
Organism: uncultured Methylobacterium sp.; assembly: GCA_964242725.1. GTDB lineage: Bacteria > Pseudomonadota > Alphaproteobacteria > Rhizobiales > Beijerinckiaceae > Methylobacterium. The sequence goes on along the minus strand of CAXTCV010000004.1, from coordinate 62,842 downwards.
CGCACCTCGCGCAGGGCCTCGGCGGAGTTGCCCGGGTCCATCTGGTAGGTGCGCTTGTCGCCGACGAGCGCCGCCTTGGTGCCGATCGCGTCCCGGAACGGCCCGTAGAAGGCGCTCGCATACTTGGCCGCGTAGGCCATGATCTGCACGTCGAGGTAGCCGGCCTTGTCGAGCCCGGCCCGGATCGCGCCGACGCGCCCGTCCATCATGTCGGAGGGGGCGATGATGTCGGCTCCGGCCTCGGCCTGAATCAGGCTTTGCTCCACGAGGATCGCCACGGTCTCGTCATTGAGGATCGCGCCGCCCTTCATCAGGCCGTCATGGCCGTGGCTGGTATAGGGGTCGAGGGCCACGTCGGTCATGATCCCAACCTCGGGGACCGCCTGTTTCACGGCGCGCACCGCCCGACAGACGAGGTTGTTGGCGTTGAGCGCCTCCGATCCCGTCGGATCGCGCAGCGCCACCTCGGTGAACGGGAAGAACGCCACGGCCGGGATGCCCAGCCGCGCCGCGCGCTCGGCGTCGCGGACGATCTCGTCCACCGAGAGCCGCTCGACCCCCGGCATCGACGCGATGGGCTCGCGGCGCCCGGTCCCGTCGATGACGAACATCGGCCAGATCAGGTCGTCGACGGTGAGGGTGTGCTCGCGGACCATGCGGCGCGACCACGCGGCCTTGCGGTTGCGGCGCGGGCGCTGAGTGATCTTGAGGCCCTCGACGCGGGCGGCCTCCAGGGCGAGGGGACGCGGCTCTGGCAAGGTGTCTGACATGCGGCTTCGCTACCGTTCGCGCGGCCGGCGCCGCGGATCGCACGGCGCAGACGCGCCGGAGGCACCGAACTAGCACACCGGGCCGAGGCGGCGAAACCCGACCGTTGACGCAGAGTCGCGGAACCGCTTCAACCCGGCATCCCCGCATCGACCGATCAGGATCCCGGCCCTCATCATGCACCGGCCCCTCCCCTCCGCGAGCACGCCGTAGTGTCCGGCTACCTCCCGATTCGGCGCAAGGCCCCCCGGCCCGGCGAGATGCCGATAGACCGGATCGAGCGCGCCCAGGGCCCGGCCTCCGGCACGTGGGATACGGTGCTGATCTGGTTCATGCGGCTCACGGCGCTGCTCTGGCTGCTCAAGAGCATCGCGTCCTGGGCCACCATCCTCGACGTGATCCCTGGAACGCGGCCGTTCGAGACCGAGCCGTTCGGCCGGCAGGCGGCGATCGTTGCCTTCGCTGTGGTGGACGCTGCGGCGGCGATCGGCCTGTGGCTGACCAGTGCCTGGGGCGGCGTGATCTGGTTGCTGGCCGTGACATCCGCCATGACGCTCGCGGTCCTGACACCGCAACTCCTGCCGATGCCGCTCGCGCTGCTCGTATTCGGGGGCTGTGTGGTGACCCTGTACTTCCTGCTGTCCTGGCTGGCGGCGCAGGAAGCACGGTGAACGAACCGTTCTGATCTTCGCTTCAGTTTGTCTTTACCGCGAAGCGTAAATCGGGAATTCATCCTGTCGCTTAAATCGCCTTTCATTCCCGAGCGATAGCTTATCCATCATCAGCGGCACCGGATCGAACGGACACCGCAGCATTGGATGGCGAGGCAGAGATGAAGACGCAGGGCGCCCGGGTCACGCAGATCGAGACCGCCGACGAGGCGCTGGCCGGGAAAGGCTCCTATCTGGAGGCTCTCCACCTGGTGGAACGGCTGCACCGCCGGCTCCTCGACGTGATCAAGGACGAATTCGAGCGCCGCGGCCGCGAGGACGTCAACAGCGTCCAGGCCCTGCTCCTGTACAACATCGGCGACAAGGAGCTCACCGCGAGCGAGCTGCGCACGAAGGGCTACTATCTCGGCTCCAACGTCTCCTACAACGTCAAGAAGCTCGTCGAATCGGGCTACCTGCATCACGCCCGTTCGAAGACCGACCGCCGCTCGGTCCGGATCAGCCTGACCGACAAGGGCCGGCAGGTGCACGAGATCATCCAGGGTCTCTACGACAAGCACGCCCGCACGATCGCGCCGATCGGCGGCATCTCCGACGAGGACTTCAACCGGCTCAACCTGGCGCTCGGCCGTCTGGAGCGGTTCTGGACCGACCAGATCCGCTATCGCCTCTGACGTGCCCTACCAGAGGTTCAGGAGACCCAGGATCCCGGCGATGACCGCGTAGGCGAAGCCGGCGTTGATGGCGACGCCGAACACGCCGATGACCAGGCCGCAGATCACCACGATGCCGTCCCGCTCGACGAGGCCGAGGCCCACGAGGCAGACGGCAAGCCCGAGAGGGATCTGCCCGACGATGGGCGCGGCCACGATCAGGGCGAGCGCCAGGGCCAGAAGGGCGACGCCCATGCCGCGCATGCCCAGAGCGGTCTCGAACACGCTCATGCGCGGGCGCGACCAGCGCTCGAGGCGCCGCAGCACCGGCACCGCCCGGGTCACGGCGCGCCGCACGTCGACCAGGGCTATGGAACGGCCGAGCAGCATCCGCGGCAGCCAGGGCGCCGACATGCCGACGGCGATCTGGATGGCCACGAGCAGCAGCAGCAGGCCGCAGATCAGCGGGATCGGCGGCGGCATCGGCAGGCAGTTCGGCAAGCCGAGCAGCACGACGAGCAGCGCGAAGGCGCGATCCCGCAGGACCGCGACGATGTCGCCCACGGTGAGGCGCTCGCCCTCCTGGCTCGCCAGTACCGTGAGGACGTCCGACGTTCGTGCACCGGAGGTCAAGGATCCGCCAACCTTCGCTGTCCCGCGGGCGCTCTAGCCGAGATCCTGTGGCAGGCCAAGCATGGCAGCTTTGCGACAGGGCGGCATCGATCCGACGGCAGACGGATGCGATCAGAAGAGGCTCGCCGCAGACCGAGCAACGGCGATGTGTCCGCAAGACTTTTCAACGGATCCGCCTGCCCGTCATGATGCGGGGGCACCGGCACCGAAGATTTTTTGACGTTGATACGTCGAGCGCGCGTCTCGTTTTGTTCGGTGCCGTCAGACATCGTCCCTGCGTCAGGGCCGATCGGTGCGACTCGTGCGTGTTTTATCGAGGCAGAGCGGCATTTCCGTCTGCGCGGCCATGGACCTTCTCCGCTGCGCGATGTTGCCGGCCGCAGCCCGGGCTGGGGAGATCGACACGCTTCTGTTCGGCAGCCTCGACGCGGGGGCCCCGACCTACGTGACGACCGGAGTGAAAATCGGCGTGCCGGCGCTCGATCGGGGCGGTGCCGTCGCGCTGGCGAGTCTCGGTGGCGGATGGCGGGACGAGCGCGGATCGGCCGGTGCCCGCCGGCGCTACTCGGCCGCCTTCACCCTGGTTGCCGGCTACCAATGGGTTTTCGACTGGGGCGTGGTTGCAGCCTTTGCGGGGCCCGAGATCACGCGGGAGATGCTCGTGGGCAGCCGGGGCCCGGCCCTTCTGCCCGTCCGTTACGGCCTGCGCCTCCACGGCGAAATCTGGGCGCGTCCGACCGAGGCGACGTTGCTCCAGATGACCGTGATCGCGGGCTCCGCGCGCGATAGCCTCTGGGCTCGCGCAGCCTGGGGTTACCGCCTCTGGGGGGCCTATCTCGGTCCGGAGCTCAGCCTGTACACGGATGCCACCGGCTATCGAAAGTGGAACTTCGGCGTGCACGCCACGGATTTCGCCGTCGGTCGGTCCAATGTCCGCGTCTCCGCCGGCGTCCAGACCGAGACGGGTCGGCGGACGACCGGTCCCTATGTGGCGCTCGCGGTCTGGTCGCCCTGGTGAGCGGCATCGGGCCGGCTACTCAGGGACTCCAGGAACGCGGCGGCATCGCGGCGGATCTCGGCGCGCCGCGTCTCCGTCATGCCGCGCAACGTCCGGTACGGCATGGCCATGCGGGGATTCTGGGCCAGCCGATCCTCGTTCTCGATCAGGAAATTCCAGTACAGGTAGTTGAACGGGCAGGCCGCGGCTCCGGACTTGACCTTCACGTCATACGTGCAGGACCCGCAGTAATCCGACATCCGGTCGATATAGGCCCCCGATGCGGCATAGGGCTTCGAGCCCATGACGCCGCCATCGGCCCAGAGCACCATCCCGTGCACGTTGGGCAGCTCCACCCATTCGTAGGCATCGGCGAAGACGATCAGATACCATTCCTCGACCTGCGCCGGATCGAGGCCGGCGATCAGGGCGAAGTTGCCCGTGACCATCAGGCGCTGGATGTGGTGGGCGTAGGCATGGGCGCGCGTGTCCGAGACCACCTGGGCGATGCAGTTGAGCTTTGTCTGGCCCGACCAGTAGAACCACGGCAGCGCCCGTCCCGCTTCGAGGGCGTTCGTCGCGCGATACGCCGGCATCCGCGCCCAGTAGATTCCCCGGACGTATTCCCGCCAGCCGAGGATCTGCCGGATGAACCCTTCGACGCAGTGCAGGGGGGCCGCGCCCTCGCGATAGGCCCGCTCGGCGGCCCGACAGACCTCTTCGGCGGTCAGCAGGCCGGCGTTGAGGGCCGGCGAGATCAGCGCGTGATAGAGGTACGGCGCGCCGGTCTTCATGGCGTCCTGGTAGTCGCCGAAGGTCGGCAGGCACGTGGCGATGAAATCCCGGAGCGCGGCGAGGGCATCGCCCCGCGTGACCGGCCAGGAGAACGTGGCGAGATCGCCGAAATGCCCGCCGAACTCGCGCTCCACCAGGGCGATCACCTCCCGGGTGACCGCGTCCGGCTGGAATCCGATCCGATCGGGTACCCGATGGCCCCGCGGCAGGCGCTTGCGGTTCTCGGCGTCGAAGTTCCAGCGTCCGCCGACCGGCTCGCCGTTCTCCATGAGCAGCCCGGTGCGGCGGCGCATGCCGCGATAGAAGGTTTCCATCCGCAGATGGTGCCGGTCCTCGGCCCAGTTGGCGAAATCCGCGCGCGGGCAGAGGAAACGGTTGTCGTCGCGGATCTCCACCGGCACGGCGAGCGTCGCGCGCCAGTCCTGCATCATCGCCCAGACCCGCCATTCCCCGGGCTCCGTGACGACCACGCGCTCGGGACGGTGGCGGGCGACCGCCCGCTCCAGTTCGCCGGTGAAGCTGCCGGTATTGCCCGGGTCGGTCAGGCGCACGTAGTCGACGGTCACGCCCTCGGCCGCGAGGTCGGCCGCGGCGTGGCGCATGGCGGCGAACAGGAAGGCGATCTTCTGCTTGTGGTGGCGGACATAGGTCGCCTCGTCGCGCACCTCGACCATGAGCACGACGTCGCGCTCCGGATCGAGGTCGATCAGGCTCGAGACGCGGCGGGTGAGCTGGTCCCCGAGGACGAAGCGCAACGTTCCACAGGATGCAGCGGGGCGCTTTGCCGGCATCGCCTCAGCCCTTCGTCCGCAGGTTCGAGCGGCCGCCGTCGACGCCGATCACCTGACCGGTGATCCAGGCCGCCTCGTCCGAGACCAGGAAGGCGGCCAGCGCGCCGACATCCTCCGGCCGGCCGAGCCGCGGGATGGCGTGCATCGCGGAGATGCCCTGGGCGAGGGTGTCGTTGCCGGTGATCGCGGCAGCGAGCGGCGTCCGGGTCAGCGACGGCGCCACCACGTTGACGCGGATCTGCGGAGCGAGCTCGGCCGCCAGCGACAGCGCCAGCCCCTCGACCGCTCCCTTGGCCATGGCCACGGAGGCGTGCGCCGCGAAGCCCTGGGCGACCGCGACCGTCGAGAACAGCACGATCCCGGCACCCGCCTCGCGACCGCCGCGCTTCAGCGCAGCCGCAGCCGCCTGTACCGCCGAGAAGGCGCCGAGGGCGTTGATCCGGAAATCGGTCTCCACATCCGCGCGCGTCAGCCGACCCAGGGGACGCAGGTTGATCGTGCCGACCGCGTAGACGAGCCCCGCGAGGTCCGGGCCCGCGGCCTCCGTCGCGGCGGGGAAGAAGGCGGGATCGGCGATGTCGCCCGCGCTGAAGGTGGTCTCGCCCAGCCGGTCGGCGGCCTCGGACAGCCGAGCGGCGTCCCTGGCGGCGAGATGCAGGGCATAGCCGCGGGCGCGCAGGGCGGCGGCGGTCGCCAAGCCGATCCCACCGGTCCCGCCGTAGATGATCACCCGTCCCACGTGGAACCCCCGCGCTACCCAATCCGATGGGATCAAGGTAAGGCCCGTGGCGGTGTCGGGCAGGCGATAGGCCTGCGCCGTCCACGTGCACTAAGGTCGCAGGCGGGAAGCATGAAGTTCGCGTTCGCCGGCATCGATTTCCTCGGCGGCGTGTTCGAGGGGCTCCTGGATGCCGGCTGGACGCCGATCAAACTGTTCACCCGCCCCTGCGACGGGATCTACGACCACAACGACGTGATCGTCGCCCGCGCGCGGACGCTGCGCCTCCCGATTCAGCTCTCGCGGATCCGGGAGCGCGACATCGAGGCGATCCAGGCCGAGCACGGCAAGGACTGGGCGCTCGTGGTGGCGGGCTATCCGTGGCTGGTGCGCGGCTGGCGCGGCCGCGTCGCCTACGGGTTCAACATCCATCCGTCGCCGCTCCCGATCGGGCGCGGCCCCTATCCGCTGTTCCGCGCCGTGCTCGACCGCTACGAGACCTGGGGCGTGACCGCCCATGTGCTCGCCGACGGCTTCGACACCGGCGACATCCTCGCCCAGGACATGTTTCCGCTGAGCCCGCAGGAGAACCACGAGACCCTGCTGGCCAAATGCCAGATGGCCGCCCGGCGCCTCGTCGCGGGCCCCCTCGGCCGCGACCTGCCCGGCCGCTGGCGCTTCGCCGAGCCGCAGGGGGACGGCTCCTATTGGCCCCGCGCCAGCGATTCCGACCGGACGCTCGATTTCCGGCAGGACGTGACCACGATCCTGCGGCGGGTGCGGGCCTTCGGGACCGTCGAGACGATCGCCCGCCTGGGCGAGACTCGGGTGTTCGTCGCCGAGGCCCACGGCTGGCAGGAACGGCACACGCACGTGGCCGGCGCAGTGGTGCATCGGCACCGCCGCCATATCGTGGTCGCGGCCCTGGACGGATACGTTCAGATCACCCGGTGGTCGCCGCTCCCAATGACCGAGGCCGCCCAGATCGGGCGCTGAACGGAGCGCGGCGGGAACCGATCCTGGATCGGCGGTGTTTCCGGCTGCCCTGGTGATCTCGGAGCCCGACATGTCGAAACGCGCAAGCCTCGCGGCCGCCCTCGGGTTCGCCGCCCTGTTCACCGGATCCGCCTTCGCGCAGGCCGTCATCGTGGAGCCCGACGAGTTCGGCCCCGACGACGATGTCATCGTGCGGGACTACATCGTGCGCCGTCCGGTCGGGCCCGGCCCCATCGTCGGTTCGATCCCGCTCCGGCCCGGCAGCATCGTGCCCGAGGACGTGAGGCTCGCGCCCTTCACGGAAGCGCCGAACCCGCGCCTGCGCCGCTTCGGCTACTTCGTGGCGCCGGGCGACAAGATCGTGGTGGTCGATCCCGCCACCCGCGCGGTGGTGCGCATCCTCGACCGCTGACGACCGGCGCCCCAGCGCTCACCAGTCGGCCAGCGCCGCGCGCTTCCAGCGGTTCTGCGCCACGCAGCGGTACTCGTAGGCCTCGTCCCAGGCGTGGTCACCCGGGACGCAGGCGTCGCCGCTGCTCCGGGGCGGGCGTGGCAGCGTCTCCCGGATGGCGGCGGCCTCGACCCGGCCGGCATTGCTCACGCGGAACACCGGCGCGCCGCCGATCCCGTAGACCAAGTCGCGCCCGTCGAAGCCGAGGCTCCGGGTGAAGCCGCCCTCGCGCGTGCCATCGAGGCCGATCAGCTGCCCTGGCCCGAGCAGGATCGGCACGCCGGTGAAGCGGGCCGCGGCGGCGTCGATCCCGATGCCGTAGGTGCCTTCGCCCTGGAACGAGAATCCGCGGTCGGTGACGGATCCGGCGAGATTGCCCATCAGGATGCCGTATGCGGTATGGGCGCCCGGGACCCCGCCGGTCGAGACCTGCAGGCCGACCCGCTGGCGGTTGCGATCCGTCGTCGGCGATTGCGCCGAGACGTCGATCTCGGCGCCGATGCAGGAGGCGACCGGGTCGGCCTCGCTGGTCATGTCCACGCAGTTGAAGTTCCCGGCCCAGGACGGCCCGACCGGCCCGAGGCCGTTGGGCTCCTTAAAGATCGTCCCGTTGACCGCGACGTTCTGGGCGCCGGTGCTGGCAAGGGTGCGGTTGTGCTGTTCGCCCGTGATCGTCCACTCGTAGCCGGCATTGTGGGGCCCGGAGGATCCGAGCACCCAGAGCGCCTTGTAGGTATGGGTGGCCTCCCCCGACCCCTCCGGCACGTGCCGGTCGACCCGGAGGGTCGAGACCGGATCGAACCCTCCGGGCCGGTTCCACAGGAAGACGTGTCCGCCATCGAGTCCCGGCACGCCGGTGCCCTGGACGTTCTGGGAGAAGTTCGGCGGCCAGGGGAGAGCTGCCGTGACCCTTGGCGGCGGCCCCGGCGCTTCGGCCGACGTGGGGGAGGACAATCCTCCGGATAGAGCGAGAAGGCTCGGCAGCAGCGCGAGGCCGGTTTGCAGACGCATGGTGGTTTCCCGATGGCCCTCCGGCGGTGCCCCCCCGAGCGGACACCGAGGTGAGGAATTTTACAGACGATCAGATAGGCCGAGATGTCCGGGGAACGACGGCACCGTCGCTCCGGGGCCACGAGGCCCCCGGGCATGGATGCCGGGCGTGCGCCGGGGTCTGATATCGATGGGTGTCGGAAGCAGGGAGCGGATCACGATGAAGGTGCTGCGATTTCTGAGAGCCTGGTTCCTGATGTCCGTCCCGCTGGGCCTGCTCGTGGGCAAGATCATGAAGGCCGGCAAGGGCCCGCCCGCCCGCGGCGGCGACCGCCCCTAGGGCGTAGGCCTCGGTCGCGTCGGCTGTGCGGGCGCGCGCGAGGTGATGTCGTCAATTACATATTAGTAAATCGACCGCATTTTTACTGAACTCGCGCCATGTTGGCCGACATGGGCAGGAAGATCGGCCATGTCTCGCAATGCCACGCCCGGCGGCGGCAATGTGGAAAGGCGCCTCACCGCGCGAAAGCCCACGGCGCTGCTGGCCTTCGCCCTGCATCCGGACGGTGCGCGGTTCCCCTGTCAGATCAGGAACATCTCCGACCGCGGCGCGATGCTGGAGTTCCTCGGCTCGCACGTGACGATGCTGGAGAACGCGTTCGAACTGGTGCTGACCGACGCCAAGGTGCGTTATGCGGTCACGGTCGTCTGGCGGAAGGAGCGGACCGCCGGCGTGCTGTTCTGCCTCGACGGGGAATGATACGGCGCGACACACCGTCGGCACAGACGCGAAGGCCGCCTGCGCAGCGAGCCCCCGCATCGGCAAGCCCGGTGGATTGAGCGGCGATCGTCTCGCCGGAAACGCGGTCGGGTGGAATCGCGGACTTGCAATCCGGCCTGGATCCGTCGAGGCCCGGGGGGAGCCGCGCCAGCGAGGATGGCCGGCGGCGCGACGCAGGCACGGATAGGTCATGACGAGCGGCAATGGGGTGGCCGTGGGGCGGGACGGCTGGCTCTATTGGGTCGGGCGGGCCGGGGAGGTCGAAAAATTCTACGGTGACACCGCCCTGTCGCGCCGGATCCTCCGACGGTGGGCGCGGCTGATCAACCGGCGGGCCCGCCGCCTGGACGGGCTCGGGATCCGGCACGTCCACGCTGTCGTACCCGACAAGCTGGCCGTCTATCCCGCCGCGCTCGGCCGCGCCTTTCCGGGTCTCGACGACCCACCCGGCATGCGCCTCGCGCGCCTTCTGGCGGAGGACGGCCGCGCCCCGATGGTCGACTTGCTCGCGCCCCTACGGGCGGCGCGGGTCGACGAGCCGGTCTATCTGCGGACGGACACGCACTGGACGTATCGCGGGTATCTCACGGCCTACCGCGCCCTGTGCAAGGCCCTGGACGCGCCGGTGGCCGATCATGTCTTCGCGGGCACGCAGACATGCGAGCGCTTCACCTTCGATCTCGGCGAGAAGCTCCAGCCCCCCATCGATGAAGCCTACGTCGCCTACGACTTCCCGCGCCGCGCCGAACGGGTCGACGCGAACGCGCTCGTCCAGGCGCGCGAGACCGGACAGGTGATCCGACGGCGCGGCCTGTTCGTGGGGTCGCGCGTCGTGATGAAGAACCCCGCTGCTCCGGATCCGCGCCGGGTGGTGCTGTTCGGCGATTCGTACATCTACAGCCCGGGGGCGCGCCTCACCGCCATGCTGGCCGAGACGTTCGGCGAGGTCCACGCGATCTGGTCGGCCAATCTCGACTGGGCCTATATCGAGGCGACCCGGCCCGACGTGGTGATCTTCGAGATCGCCGAACGCTTCCTGCGCCAAGTTCCGACCGATCGGATCCGCATCGACGCGTTCGCGGAGCGGCGCGCGCGGCGCGCGGTCCGGCCGACCCTGCGCCAATGGATCGGGCGGCAGTTCCGGTAGGTAGGCGCGCGACCCCAGCCGCGCCCCGAAGGATTGCGGCCGGCGCCGCCAGGGCGAAGCCGTTTCGGACCGCCGGTCTACCGCCCATGAAGAAGCCCTGCCGCGCGGGTGCGGCAGGGCTTGCGGTCGTTACAGGAGGCAGGTCTCAGTAGCCGCGGCCGTAATAGCCCGGACTGCCGCGGTCGAAGGCCCCCGCAGCCGCGGCACCGGCCGCGGCGCCGGCAATCCCGAGGCCGACTGCGGCACCCGTTGAGAGGCCGCGGTGGCGGCGGTCGCCGTAATCCCGGTTCCGGCCGTAGCCGTGGCCGTACCCGTCGCGGTGGCCGCCATAGCCATAACCCTGCGCCTGAGCGCCGCTTGCGCCGGCGGTCCCGAGGCTCAGCGCCACGGCGGAGATGAGTACCAGCTTACGCATCGATCAACCCTTCGCTTTTGCGTTGTGGGTCCAACACGAACCGGGTCGACGGGTTCCTGATCGGCCTGTGGATGCACCGCGGCCGTGAGGCCCGACGGCATGAGCATTCCGGCAACCGACCATGCGCGCAGCCGGCGTTCCCGGCCCGGACGCAGGCCGGTCGTGCCGGCCTCCGCGCAACGGCGGCTGGCTCAGACTCCGTAACGGCTACGCTCTATACGTCCGCCAGCGGTCGCTTTACGGCGTCCCGAGTGTATTGGACGCCCATGCAGCGCGACAGACTGACCAGGAAGGCCGACATGTCGACGCTGTTCGCGGATCCGCTTGGCCGGGCCCTGCTGACCCTGCTTACGACCGATCACGGCTTGCCGGGCGCCCCGGAGAGGACAGAGCTCCTGCGCGCGCTGCAGGACCTCCGCGCCCAAGCCGAGGCGCAGGGCGCATCGGCTCAGGTGCGGGGCGCGATCCGCTCGGCCCTGTGGGCCCTGCGCGCCGAATTCCCGACGGCTTACGCGGTCATGCCCACCACGCGCACTGACGTATCCGTCGATCTCTGAGGCGCCGCGCACACGTCCAACCGGACCATAAAGCAAGCGCCCTCCGGACCGATCCGCACTTTCCATCGGGCTGCTCCTGCGGCGATTTCAATCTATTCAGGGTGCGTCGCGTGCGTATGGATGCTCTGATGCCGGCTCATTACTGTATTGATCCGCTAAATCCGTATGCGGAGCGCGAAGTACTGGTCTCGTACGAAGAGGCCCGTCCTTTCATATTCATCAGGACGGCGATCGATCAGGAGGGCTGCGACATTCTTCCCGACCTGTCCGATGGGTGTCGCAGGATGCTTCAGCTGGAGATCGCGGTCTATCATGGGCTCATCCCGCCCTGCGAATGGGCCCAGCACGCGAGCGACGTGCCTTCCGCTCCGAACGCGGCCTGAGCGCGGGCGAACGCGCGCGCGAACCGGCGCACGCTGCCGGATGTCGGCACCGGGACCGTGGTCAGGTTGCCCGCGCCGGGAGCGCTCCCTGTGATCGGCGGCACCCCCGTGATCACGGCCGGGGTCTGAGCCGCTGCCCGCCGCAAGCCGAACGCTGAACCCTCTCGACCCGCAGGACGTTACGGGGACCGGACTCGTCGGGACGGCTGGCATGCGACACGTCAAGTTCAGGTTGGTGGAGCCGGGCCTGCGCCCGCGGCGCACGCGGCTCGAGATCCCCGGTTGGGCGGGCGACCCGGAGCCCCGCACCGACGGGTCGCAGGAATATGCATGGCACTGCCTGCCGTTCTCGGAAGCGGCCAAAGCGGGGATCGAGCTGTTCTACCCCTACGATGCCGAATTGCGCGTCAGCACCCGTGACGGGGCGCTCGTCTTCGAGGGCGATCTCGGCGAACCGCCGGAGCCCGGCATGCAATGGCCGCCGTTCCGGACCTTCGGCGATGCCTATTACACCTATCAGATCCTCCTCGACCTGAAGGTGGAGGACGGCTGGGCGATCAAGACCGAGACCCATCCCCGCTTCTACACCGACCGGACCGGGACCGTTCCGGTCGCGGTGCCGGCGCTCCTGCGGAACTGGTGGCCGATGATGTATTTCATGGTCTTCAAGTCGCCAGACGAGGGGCGCACCCACGTGTTCCGGCCGGGCGAGCCGTTCATGCAGGTGACCGTGGTGCCGGCGGAGGCGGATTTCGAACTCGTGCCCATGCCCGAGGAGGAGGCCGCCGAGCGCGAACTGCAGTCCCGGCGGATCTATGCCAGCCGGTCGACTCTGGCGTCGGATTCGCAATGGACTTCGGCGACCAACACCGTGTTCGATGGGACCTACCGGCGCATCCTGGGCGCGGCGAAGACCACGCGGTGACGGACCGCGAGGAGGCGCGCGCGCCTCCCCGCGGCCGGCTGCTCAGTAGCCGTAGGGGCGGAAGTAGCCGTGGTGATGATGGTGATGGTGGTGGAACCGCCGGAAGAACCGGTGGTGGTGGTGATGGTGGTGGTAGAAGCGACGGTAGAAGCGGTGATGATGATGATGGTGGTGATGGTAGTAGTACTGAGCCTCCTGGACCGTCGCCTCGCCCTCGGTGGCGGGCGCTAACAACTCGGCCTTCGCCTCGGCCGCGTCGGATTCCTTCAGGAGCGCCACCGCGTCGGGAATCGGCTTCAGCAGGTCGGCGTAGCTCTCGGCCTGCATGGCCGCCTTCAGGCCGGTCGGGGCCGGCATGGCGGCGCGCGCCGGGTCGACGGCGGCCAGGAGCGTGACGGCTCCGATCAGGCCAGCGACTGTCTTGTCCATTGACGGGATCCTTTCAGGAACGGCGCCGGCGGCCCTCATGACCGGGTCGATGGCCGTGACGCGGTCTGAAACACCGAGCGGGAGCGGAGCGTTCCGGCCGCGGCCCCCCCGGGAGAAGTCAATGTCCCGACATGTCCGGCGCCCCGCCCCTCAGTTCGGCAGAAACTGACGGGATCGAATAATGAAACCGAATTTAGTGGACGTGGGCTGAGCCGAGGCTGGTAGACATTCGGTTGCGGATTGCTTCGCTGCACGTCGAATGACTGAGGATCGCTCAGGGCAAGCGCCACGCAGCCTTGCCGGCAGAGATGATACTCGCTCCAGAGGCAGCGCAGCCCCGAATTCCCAAAAGCGGCCGAGACCGAAATTCCGGCCGATCCGGGCCATGACGCGGGTTCGCGGCGCCGACCGTCCAGCGCGCGGCCTGACGCCCCCTTGCACGCCCGGGTAACTTTAGACTAATTCCAATCTAAGATGACCGACCACGTCGCAGCCCAAGCTTGGCGCGCCCTCACCCCGGGACAGCGGACGATGTTGCAGCGCCTGGGTGCGGAGGGATCGCTACATTCGCTCGGGCCCTGGGAGATGCGGACCGTGCGCTCCCTGCTCGAACGCGGGCTCGTGAGGCCGAGACTGCCCGGTCGAACCGGCCGCGAGGTGCCGGGACTGTGGTTCCTGAGCGCGAAGGGCCGCCGCATCCTGCCACGCCAGCCGTCCGCAGCCGGTGGCGCGGAGGCTCGATCCGTGCCGCCACACCCCGAGACGGCCGCAGCGGAGATGCCGCGATGAGCGCGAACCCGACGATCTCCGTCCAGCGGGCCGCGCCGGGCGCCGCGACCTACGACCGTGGCACGATCGCCCTTCACTGGCTGACCGCCGTCCTCGTGCTGATCCTCTGGTTGATCGGCACGTTCCTCGAAGATCTCCTCCCCAAGGGCACCCTGCGCTCAAGCATCTGGTCGGCGCATTTCGATGTCGGCTTCGCCGTTGCCGCCCTGATCGTCGGGCTCGTCGTGTGGCGACGGACGCGGGGCCGCAGCCTGCCGGTCGCGGATCCGGGTCCCCTTCACCGTCTGGCGAAGGCCACGCAGGTGGCCCTCTATGTGCTGCTGTTCGCCGTCGTCGGCCTCGGCATCGCCAACGCCGTCGTGCGGGGTGTCCCGCTCGTCGGGTCCCTTGCCCTGCCGCAGCTCGGCGACCCCGCGTGGCGCCGGCCTTTGACGCAATGGCACGGCTTGGCGGCCAACATCCTGATGGCCCTGGCCCTGTTCCACGCCGCGGCGGCGTTGGTGCACCATTACCTGTGGCACGACACGATCCTGCGCCGCATGCTGCCGGATGGGCTTCGCCGAGGCCTTGGCCGATGACGGCAAGCTGTCCGGGCGAGGCACGCCGCTGCTGCGCGGCGTGGTCTGCGGGCTGATGACCATCGCGGGCGGCATCGGTCACACGATCCCGTATCTCATCCCCGACTTCCTGACGGCGACCATCGTGGCCGGTCTCGTCGTGGTCTTCGAACTGCTGGCGATCGCCTATATCCAGTGGCGGTACATGGACACGCCGCCCTTCTCGGCGGCTGCGAAGATGATGTTCGGCGGTGCGCTGATCCTCGCGACCGGCATTCTGATCGGGAGCGCCTGATTGACGCAACGTGCCGTGCCGACTTGGAAAACCCTTTGAGTCGGCAATCCCGCACGGCGTGGTATCCACTATCGGCGCGCGCTCTGAATCGTAATCCGCAGGTTCGGAGGTAGACCGCTTCCCCCGATGCGTTCGAACACCGACCGCAATCCGTGCTGAGGTCCGCAGACGCAGGGGCGCATTCTTTTGCTCGCGGATAACCGCCGGCTGGGCGCGCTGATCGGCGATGCCCTGCGCGTTTACGGCTCCGTCGTCGACTGGGTCAGGACCGGCGAGGATGCGGAAGCCGCGCTGGCGACGGCGGCCTACGATGCCGTCATCCTGGACCTCGGGTTGCCGGATCGCGATGGCATGACGCGCCTGCCCAGCAGGGGCGGAGGCCGGCCCGGCTGCCCGATCCTGGTCCTGCCCGCGCGGGACAGCA
Organism: uncultured Methylobacterium sp.; assembly: GCA_964242725.1. Classification (GTDB taxonomy): domain Bacteria; phylum Pseudomonadota; class Alphaproteobacteria; order Rhizobiales; family Beijerinckiaceae; genus Methylobacterium. The sequence continues at coordinate 47,677 of CAXTCV010000004.1, read as the reverse complement.
CCGAGGCGCTGATCGACGCCCTCGACGGCGGCGCCGACGACTACCCGCGCAAGCGCAGCAGGGCTGCCTCGTCCTGGAGCAATTCGTCGGGGACGTCGCGCACGAGTTGCACATGCCGCTCGCCGTCATGAAGACCCAGATGGTCATGGCCGGCCGTGCGGTCGCGCGTCCGATCATGGAGGATCTGAGCGGCATGGAGCGCCTCGTCGAGCAGATCCTCGACCGGGCCCGGCTCGGCGGCCTCCACGTCAGGACGGCGCATGGCGGGCGGCTGGAGCTGCGCAACGCGCCGGACGGCGGGGCGGTCGCGACCATGAGGTTCAGTCAAGAGCGCATGACGGAGCCGCCATTATTGCTGGCCAGAAACCTGGCCTTCAAATGACCTTGTTCTCGCCGCGTCCTGACCGGCACGCCGTAAGGTCTGCGTAAGCTTGAGGGCGAGGATCCGCCGCAGCAGCGACGGATCCGATCCGATGACGCGTGTTCGACGGCGGGGCCGGACCGACCCCTTCGATGCCCTGCCGTTCCGGCGGTCCGACCCGCCGGTGCGCGCCGATAGACGGCCCTGACGCCCCCTCCATCAGGCACACAACAGATGAGCGAACCGCCCCTTGCGGCTCTGCGCCACCCCGCGTTCGTGCAACGGCGCGGCGGGTCAGAGGGTGACTGCGACGCATCCGATCGGTCCGGCCGGTTCGGATGGGACGCCCTGCGCAACCCCTATCTGTTCGATGTCCCCGTCCTCGGCGACCTGTCCGGACTGGTCGACCTGTTCGTCCGCCCGCCGCAGGATCTGCCCCCCGAGACGATCGTGCCGGGCCTGTTCCTCAGCCACGATCCGCCGATCTTCTGCTGTCAGCCGCGGCCCAAGCCCTTCGGGGTCACCCATCATATGGCGGCACGATTCCCGGACGTTCCGTTCATCTTCCTGCATCCGCTGACGCACAGCCTCGAACGCGCGGCTTTCGCGGTGTCCCTGGCCGTCCAGCACCGCCGCTTCCGGATCGCGCACCCCCGTGCCCGGCTCATCGTCCTCGCCAACACGCCGGGAGAGGAGCGGCTGCTGCGCAGTCTCGGCGTCGATGTCCATCTCGCGCCGCAGAACATGTTCGTCGACGAGTCGATGTACGTCCCGATGCCCGGTCGGCCCCGGCAGTTCGACGCGATCTACAACGCGCAGATCGCGCCGATCAAACGCCACGCGCTGGCCCGGACCGTGCCCAGCTGCGCCTATGTCGCGAAGCTGTTCGAGACATGGTCGCCCCGCCTGAAGCGGGCGCAGCTCGACGGGTTCGTCCAGTCCCTGCCGCGGGGGCACGTCATCCTCAATGCGCGGACGCCGGACGATGTCGTGCCCATGGACCATGTGGCGGTGAACGCTGCCATGGCCTCGGCGCATGTCGGCCTGTGCCTCTCCCGGATCGAGGGGGCCATGTACGCCAGCATCGAGTACCTGCTGGCCGGACTTCCCGTGGTCACGACGCGGAGCAAGGGCGGCCGGGATCACTTCTCGCATCCCGACACGACGCTGGTGGTCGATGACGATCCGCGGTCCGTTCAGGACGGGGTCGCGGCGATGAAGGCTCGGGCTCCGCCGCCGGACTCCGTGCGCGCCACGACGCTGCGGCTGGTGACGGCCGAGCGGGAGCGGTTCAACACCTTCATCGACGGACTGCGCGGGGGCGCGATGGAGCGGGGCGACGACGGGCGATGGTCCTTCGCGTACCGCCACAAGCTCAGCCGATACGGCGCGCTGTCCGAGTTCGAGGCCGAGCTGACGGCGGCCCTTTCGGCGCAGCGCTTGCGCAGGCCGCTTGGTCAGCCGGGCTGAGCAGGTTCCGCGCCGAGTACGCAACCTGTCCTTCTGAGGGCGCGGAGATCGGATCCGGCGGGGGAGTGGCCGCAGTCGGGCCGGCCATCCGTAGGCCTGGGTCCGGATTTCGCTCGGGCTCCGCTGACGGCAGGCCCGCTCGACGACGGCCGCGGATACAAATCTTCGGGCGTGACCTCGACCTCGGGTGCCGCAGCCATATTTCATGGGTCGGACCGAAGGTCAGCTCGAGCGATTGCAGCGAGGGCAGGTCGCAGACCGCAATGTGGGTCAGGCCAGCCAAATCGACCGCAGTCATTCGATAGCAAGTGAGATTTCGATGAACGAAATGACGATTGACAAAACCGATACCACGACTTTCGAGATGGAAGGGAAGTGCCCGTTCGGAGGCGACCGGATCGGCGGCGCTTTCGGCGGCCGACCGGCGCTGGAGAACTGGTATCCCCACCGCCTCAGGGTCGAGCTCCTCCACCAGAACGGGGTGTCGGCCGATCCCCTCGGGCCGGACTTCGACTACGCGGCCGAGTTCAATAAGATCGACCTCGACGCGCTCAAGCGCGACATCAAGCAGTTCCTGACCTCGTCGGTGGCTTGGTGGCCGTCCGACTACGGCAATTACGGTCCGCAGATGATCCGCATGGCCTGGCACTCTGCCGGAACCTATCGGATCGCGGATGGGCGCGGCGGCGCCGGCACGGGCATGCAGCGCTTCGCGCCGATCAGCAGCTGGTGGGACAACGGCAACACCGACAAGTCGCGCCGCCTCCTGCAGCCGATCAAGCACAAGTACGGTAACGCCCTGTCCTGGGCCGACCTCATGGTCCTGACCGGCAATTGCGCCCTGGAGATCATGGGTCTGCCGACCTACGGCTTCGGCGGCGGCCGGCTCGACGCCTGGGAGGCGGACAACGCCACCTACTGGGGTCCCGAGGTCGTCGACATGGGCACGGTGTCGAGCTTCGACGACATGGTCAACCGCGACAAGCGCTGGCTCGGCCAGAACGGCGACGCCGACTATGACCTGGAGAACCCGCTCGCGGCCTCCCATCAGGCACTGATCTACGTGAACCCCGAGGGACCCTATGCCAGCGGTGACCCGATGGCCTCGGCGCGCGACATCCGGATCACCTTCAGCCGCATGGCGATGAACAACGAGGAGACGGTGGCGCTGATCGCCGGCGGTCACGCCTTCGGCAAGAGCCACGGCATGGTGCCCGCCAAGGAGATCGGGCCGCCCCCCGAGATGGCTCCGATGGAGGCGATGGGCCTCGGCTGGCACAATCCGAAGGGCGCCGGCTCCGGCAAGGACACCATGACCAACGGCATCGAGGGCAGCTGGACGCAAGACCCGACCAAGTGGGACAACGAATATCTGGAGAACCTCTTCAAGTTCGAGTGGGAGCAGACCAAGAGCCCGGCCGGCGCGCTCCAGTGGACGCCGAAGGACCCGAATGCGCCCAGGACCCCCGACGCCCATGTCGAAGGCCAGACGCATCCGCTGATGATGATGACCTCCGACATCGCCCTCAAGGTCGATCCGGAGTACCGCAAGGTCTGCGAGAAGTTTTTGGGCGACTTCGATGCCTTCACCCAGGCCTTCTCCAAGGCGTGGTACAAACTCACGCACCGCGACATGGGTCCGAAGCACCGCTATCTCGGCCCGGAGGTCACGATCGAGGATGGGCTTCTGTGGCAGGACCCGCTCCCCGACGCGGCCTACGCGCCGATCGGTGACGCGGAGATCGCCGCGCTGAAGCAGGCCATTGCCGCCACCGGCCTGTCGGTCTCCGATCTGGCCTTCGCGGCCTTCTCGGCGGCCTCGACCTACCGCGACAGCGACAAGCGTGGCGGCGCCAATGGCGGCCGTCTCGCCCTCGCGCCGCAGAAGGACTGGACCGTCAACCGGCGCGCCGCGCCGGTGGTCGAGGCCCTGCGCGGGGTGATGGCGCGCTTCAACGACGGGCGCGGCGACGGCAAGCAGGTCTCCCTCGCGGATCTCATCGTGCTCGGCGGCTGCGTCGGCGTGGAGAAGGCCGCGCAGGATGCCGGCGTCGCCGTCACGGTGCCGTTCACCCCCGGGCGCGTCGACACCACGCAGGAGCTGACCGACATCGAGATGTTCGAGTGGCTGAAGCCGGTGACGGACGGGTTCCGGAACTTCGTTGATGACGGGTTCGGACAGATGACCCGCAGTGTGGCGCCGGAGGAACTGTTCCTCGACAAGGCCAACCTGATGACCCTCACCGCCCCGGAATGGGCGGTCCTGACGGGCGGCCTGCGGGCGTTGAACGCCAACTACGACGGGTCGAAGCGGGGCGTCTTCACCGATCGCGTCGGCGCCCTCACGACGGACTTCTTTAAAAATGTGACCGACACCGACCTCGTCTGGGAGAAGGCCGACGCCGAGGCAATGACCTTCGTGCTCAAGGACCGCGCGAGCGGGGAGGCACGCTTCGAGGCCACGCGCAGCGACCTCGTCTTTGGATCGAACGCGCAGCTGCGGTCCATTGCCGATGCGTATGCCGGCAGTGACGGTCAACGGCGGTTCGTGGCGGATTTCGTCCGGGTCTGGGACAAGGTCATGATGCTCGACCGCTTCGACGTGAAGGGCCACAAGCGCTACGCGCCGATGGCGGCCTGATCGTCCGACCTTGGCGTGCGCCGCTTCAGGCGGCGCGCGTTGGAATAGGATCCCCGCCGTCTCATTCCGAGACGGCGGGGATCGCGAAAGGGTCCGGAGCCCGCCTCGGACTGCGATCCGGCGGGCTATTGCACGTGGAGCGTGAGTTTCATCTTCGGATGGATGCCACACTGGATGACGAAGTCACCGGGCTCCCTCAGCGTCAGCGTGGCCTGCTTGCCGGGCTCTTCATCGCCGGCGTCGAACGAGAACTGGTCGGCCTCGATGAAGGCATGATGCACGGCGTTTTCGTCGCCGTTGACCAGGGTGATGGTGTCACCCCGGTGCAGGAAAAGGTCGGTCGGATCGTAGCGTCGGCCCTTCTGCAGCACGATCTGGACCACGCTCGACAGGCTGGCCTGGGCCGGGCCGAATGCGAGGAACGCCATCGCGATCGCGATCGGTGCGCCGATGAGAAGCGGGCGGTGTCGATTGCATATTGCCACGGATACAACCTGAGTAAGTCAGATCTCGAGCCATCGATGTAGCATCGCCGTGATCGATATGTCTTAATATGTATTGGAATTACCGCCTGAATTTTCAGGCGCTTTGCGCGCGCTGTCCGCAGAAAGATGCATTTGCATGATGTTGGCAACAAGATCTTAAGTATAGACCGCTAAAGTCGGATAGAAGTTCCGTCTGGCTTGCCAATCGGAATGCGCATCGCCCGTGTCGGAAGCCGGCAGATTGACGGCCTATGGTGTCGCTGCCCGGATTGTACCGTGTCGGTACACCGGCATGCGTCGCTCGGCGACGCTGGCCAGACAGTCACGCCCGCCCGCTCCCATTGTCCGACAGTGCGCATGCCTCGGACCCGGACCTCCTCCGCCAGGAGGACGCGGACGCGCAGATGCTCGGGGATGTCGCTGTGGTCGTCCTAGCCGGCCTCACGCGCCAGCGCGTCGACGGCGGCGATCGCGTCTGCGGCTGAACCGGTCCAAAGGATCGTCCCCGCCGATCCTTGCCGCACCTGAAGAACGCGAATCGCGTGCTCCCACGCTCAGCGTGGTCAAGCATCTCGACGAACCGCTGTTCCGCGTCGGCGCGAATCGGCGCTCAGCTATCGAGGCCTAGGCCGTGGATCAAAGCGCGGATCGGGTCGAAGCGGTCTGTGGTCGCCTGTGCCTGCTCGGGCGCAGAGACCGGTCGATCCATGGCCAGATCACCCTGCGCGCTGCGGGTGAGTGCCGCCTGATGCGTGCGGATCCTGCGCTGCGTCACCTTGCGCCGCCTGGACGCGTCCGACTTCCGGACCGGCTCCGACGAGGCGTGAACCGGTGGCCCGCCCGCTGGCGCCGAAGCGGGCTCAGCCGCCTGCGCCGACGTGATCAGAGCGCCGGACAACGCGGTCGACACGCTCTGTCGTACCGGCGGATCGACCCAGGCCGCAATGCGGGACGGTTCAGCGTTGCCCACGCCGAGCACGCGCACCTGCCTCGGCTGATCCTCGTAATTGCCGGGATGCAGGAGGTGCGCAGCGGCCAGAAGGCCGAATGCAGCAACCGCAGCCGTCGCGAGGGTGGACTTATAGTGTTCCATGGCCGTTGAACGAACGGCTCAGCTAATGGTTCCGCTTCGGCGATTGCCGTTGCGCCGCGCGTGACCGAGGCGGCAACGACAGCCGAGTTCGGCCTCAGACTGCGGCGGCGTTCGGCCGGCCGAGAGCCGTCGATCCGTGTTCCCGGCGTGCTTAAATTGTCATCAGCGACACAGCGTATACAAAGATCCATCGCGACTGTCGGATGGCTGCGCAACGAAGTCATGACGGGACAACGTTCGCGTATCCAGGATCGAATTACTGCGATGCGCGCATCGGCATCATGTCTCCTTCGGCCCGGGCCGCGGCACACAGATATCGACGATCTGTCCCGTGAACGGACTGGGGATCAGCATGACCGAACATCGACGGCGGGATTGCCGATCGAACGTCGGCGACGCCCGGCGGGATCGCGGCGGACCGCGCGAGGGCGCCCAGTTGGTAAAAGCTTCGTTCACCGCGGCGTCGCGCCGATGACCGACCCTCACCGCCTCGTGGATCCGGCGGATCGACAGGCGCGACCGCACCGATCCCACGGCAACTTGCGGTTTGCGTGCGCGAGTGATCCGATCCGGGCCGCGCCCACAGAAGGCCGCGAGGACATCCGGAGGAGACCCCCATGCTGTCACGTCGACAGACGCTCGCTTTCGCCGCAATCGGCGGCTTCGCCGTCACCACCCAACCGGGGTGGGCTGCGGCCGAGGCCTCCACCGTGAAGACCCCCGTCAGGTTCCAGGTCCCGCCGGGCGCGTGCGACTGCCATGTCCACGTCATCCCGGATCCCGCCAAGTTCCCGTTCTGGAGTGGGCGCGCCTACACCCCACCGGTCGATCCGCCCGAGGCCCTGCTCGCCCTCCAGCACGCGCTCAAGCTCGACCGCGTGGTGATCGTGACGCCGAGCGTCTATGGCACCGACAACGCGGCGACGCTCGACGGCCTGCGCGTGCTCGGGCCGCAGCGGGCTCGGGGCGTTGCCGTGATCGGGCCGGGGACCAGCTCCGCCGACCTCGATGCGCTGGTGAAGGCCGGGATCCGCGGCATCCGGGTTAACCTGGAGCAGGCCGGCGTGTTCGATCCCGCCGTCTCGGCCAAGGCGCTGGACAGTGCCGTCCAGCAGATCGGCCAACGCCCGTGGCACCTGCAGGTCTACTCCCGCCTGTCGGTCATCGGCCCGCTGAAGCAGCAACTGTCGGCCCTGCCGGTCCCGGTCGTCTTCGACCACTTCGCCGGCGCGCAGGCCGCCCTCGGCCCCGATCAGCCCGGCTTCGGCGATGTGCTCGACCTCGTGCGCAGCGGAAAGGCCTGGGTGAAGCTGTCGGGTGCCTATCGCGCCTCCGACAAGGCGCCGGATTACCCCGACGTGCTGCCGCTGGCCCGCGCCCTCGCGGCGACGAACCCGGACCGGCTCATCTGGGGCAGCGACTGGCCACACCCGGACAGCACGCCGAAGCCCGATCGCAAGCCGACGGATCTCGCCCCGGCTCAGAATGTCGATGACGGCCGCCTGCTCGATCTGCTGGCCGAATGGGTGCCGGACCGCGCGACGCGGGACCGGATCCTCGTCGACAATCCCAAGCGGCTGTACGACTTCTAGGCGGACGGCGCGTCGCCCCCATGGGCCGACGGGCGGGGCCACCGAGCGGTGGCGGTCTCGCCCGCTCGCTCTTCTGCTTTCAGGCGAGGCGTCGAACGGGAAAGCGTCCTGCCGCGCACCGCGCGCGATGCGCAGTGCCACAACGTGTCCCCGGATAACCCCCTGCACTGCGTTCCGGTCCCCTCCGACGCCAGGGCGATCATGATGAACCGGGCCGATGTCGATGCGATGGATCACCGGAAGCCCGTTCGCTGAGTCGACCCGATCCACAAGTGGCCCGGCTGAGTGGCGGCGCTTTATCCGCCGATGCACCCGCCGTCAGGATCCCTGCGCATCGCAGACGATTTACACCGTCAATGCCATCAAAGGCTTCGATTAAAAAATAAATCCGGTACGGCGATCCAGAATTCTGTGAAAGATAGACTTTCGTAAAGCTACGTCATTGCCATGACACCCAATTGTGCGGCCTTCGGAAACCCTGTTAGATCGGTTTTTGCCCGTCTCGACCTCATCCTGAGGTGGCCTAGCGGACCGGACACCGCGGCGGAGCACTCCCGCCGGGCGCGCGATCCCTGGGGGTCTGCTTACGGCTGCTGCGCAGCACCTCAGCACGCGGAGAAGATCGGGACACGCGTCAGGCAACACCGTCACGCGACTGCAATCGCACACATCGTACCCCGTTGAACACGAGCGCCGGATCCGCGTGAGCCCGGGCGGTGACCGCGCAATTTTTCTGCTGATCGCGCGAAGAGTTTTTCAGCGGCACACAACTCCATTTCCGGAGTACTATGCTCGGAAAGGTTCGCAGCATCGTGCGATGCCGCAAATATTGATGCGGTGCAATAGGGGCCGTATGCCGAACTCGACTGGTCCTGAGCTCAGATCCAATCCGGCCGCACACGGTTGGTGCAGACCAGTCTTCGAGTCGGCCCGCGTCGCGGCCGGCCGCGCTTGCGATATCCGGGGAGGTTCACGGGCTTCATGAGGAAGAACAAGGTCATCTCTGCGGATGAGGCCATCGCGCTGATCCGCGAGAACGACGTGGTGACCACCACGGGGTTCGTCCAGAGCTGTATTCCGGAGGCGCTCCACGCCGCCCTGGAGCGGCGGTTCGTCGACAGCGGCTCGCCGCGTGGACTCACCCTGATCATGACGGCGGGCGCAGGCGACAGCAAGGGGCTCGGCACCGGGCGGCTTCATCACCATGGCCTGCTCGCGCGCGTGATCGCGGCCAATTTCGGCCGCATGCCGAAGGTCGCCAAGGCGGCGCAGGACAACCTGATCCGCGGCTACAACCTGCCCCAGGGCGTCATCTCGCAGCTTTACCGGGCCTGCGCGGCCGGCCAGCCGGGCCTGTTCTCGAAGGTGGGGCTCAAGACCTATGTCGACCCACGCCACGGGGGCGCGAAGGTCAACGAGCTGACCACGGAGGACATCGTCAAGCTGGTCGAGGTCGATGGGGAAGAGTGGCTGTTCTACACCGCCACCAAGATCGACGTCGCCTTCATCCGCGCCACCTCGGCCGACCCGTCGGGCAACCTCTCCTACGAGAAGGAAGCGCTGACCCTCGACTGCCTCGCCCAGGCCATGGCGGCCCGCAACAACGGGGGCATCGTCATCGCCCAGGTCGAGCGCATCGTCGACGACGGCTATCTCCTGCCCAAGGATGTGCGCGTGCCCGGCATCCTGGTCGACTGCGTGGTGGTCGCCGAGCCGGAGATGCACCGGATGAACTACGGCGTGATGCACGACGCCGCGCTCGCCGGCGAGATCCGCGTCCCGGTCACCGGCATCAAGCGGATGCCGCTCAACGAGCGCAAGATCATCGCCCGCCGGGCCGCCTTCGAGCTGCCGCCGAACGGCGTGGTCAATCTCGGGGTCGGCGCGCCGGAGGGGATCGCGTCGGTGGCCAACGAGGAGAAGATCACCCCCTACATCACCCTGACCACCGAGGCCGGAGCCGTGGGCGGGGTCCTGGCCTCCGGATCGAGCTTCGGCGCCGCCACCAACGCCGATTGCATCATCGACCAGAACCAGATGTTCGACTTCTACGACGGCGGCGGCCTCGACATGACCTGCCTCGGCATGGCCGAGTGCGACGCCGCCGGCAACGTCAACACCTCGAAGTTCGGCGGCAAGCTCAATGGGTGCGGTGGCTTCATCAACATCTCGCAGAACGCCCGCACGGTGGTGTTCGCCGGAACCTTCACGGCGGGCGGCCTGGAGATCGCCGTGCAGGACGGCCAGGTCCGGATCGTGAGCGAGGGCAAGGCCCGAAAGTTCGTGACCGAGGTTCAGCAGAACACCTTCTCGGGGCCCTACGCGGTGGAGCGCGCGCAGCCGGTCCTCTACGTGACCGAGCGCTGTGTGTTCCAGCTGACCGCGGCCGGCCTGGAACTGGTGGAGGTCGCGCCCGGGATCGACATCGAGCGGGACATCCTCGCCCATATGGACTTCGCCCCCGTGGTGCGGAATCCGGTGCCCATGGATCCGCGCATCTTCCGCGACGATCCGATGGAGCTGATCTCCGACCTGCTCAACCTCGATCTGAAATCGCGCGTCAGCTACGACGGCGAGCGCAACATCCTCTTCATCAACCTGGAAGGCTGGTATTGCCGGGTGATGGGCGACATGGACGAGCTGCGCATGACCATCGTCGAGGCGTGCCGCAAGGCCGGGCAGCGGGTCAACGCCGTGATCAACCACGACGGCTTCCGGCTCAACGAGAACCTGGTCGACGATTACGCCGGGGTCATGCAGTACCTCCAGGCGAATTACTACGCGACCACGACCCGCTACGCGACGAGCGCCTTCCTGCGCCTGAAGATGGAGGAGGCGCTGACCCGGCGCGGCGTCGCCCCCCATGTGTTCGAGCGCAAGGAAGAAGCGCAGGCGTTCCTCAGCAGCACCGAGGACAAGAAGGCGCGCAAACGGATCTCACCGGCGGTGGCCTCGGCGGCGTGAGGGTCCCGCGGCGCGCCGGGATGCGGCGGAGCGGTCTTTCGGTATAAGCGCCCGACACCGGCCCGGTCGCGGGCCGCGCCGACGCGCTTTGCCGGGAGCCTTCGATCTGCGCCAGCATCAACACCGCGTCCCGTCGCCGGCCGGTGCCGAGGGCTGGGCCGAGCGCGTCGCGACCCTCGCCCACGCGGCGCTGATCGACGAGCTGGAGACCTGGCCCAAGCCCGGCCTCGTGAGCGTGATCGATGCCGGCAGCCACGACGACATGGATGCCGACACTCTGCGCCGCAGCGCGGCGGCGATCCGGCCGTACTTCGCCGATCTGGTCGCCGCCGGAGCCCGGGGCGCCGCGATGGCGGAGTTGCGCGCGATCGGGATCCGGGCCGAGGCGGCGATGATGCGGGCGACCGGCGGCGTCAACGCGCATCGCGGCGCCATCTTCTCCCTGGGTCTCATCTGCGCGGCGGCGGGTGTGTCCGATGCGGCACCGGCCTCGGCCGAGGACCATGCCGCGGCGGTGGGCGAGCTGTGGGGTCAGGCGATCATCCAGGCACCCGCTTCGCCGCTGAGCCACGGGGGACGCGCGGCGCGGCGATATGGCGTCGGGGGCGCCGGAGCCGAGGCGGCGGCCGGCTTCCCGACGATCCGCGAAGTCGGTTTACCGGCCCTGCGCCTTGGTCGGACCCGCGCACCGGACGATCCGGAGGCTGCCCGGGTCGACTGTTTCTTTGCCCTCCTCGCCGTGCTCGACGATACGAACCTGCTCCATCGCGGCGGCGCGGACGGGCTGGCAGCGGCGCGCGCCACCGCGGCGGCCTTCCTCGCGGCCGGCGGCGTGGGGGCCGCCGGTTGGCGCGACCGGGCGACCCGGATCCACCACGATTTCGTGGCGGCACGGCTCAGTCCCGGTGGCTGCGCCGATCTCCTGGCCGCAACGCTCCTCCTCGATGCCCTCGCGGCCCTCGGGCGGCCGGCCGATCCGGTCGCACTCCCGCACGGCCCAGCCCTCCCTACATGCGGGTGATCGCCTCATACGCCCCGGCTTCACCGTGACGCTGATCAGGATCGCGCTTCTCGCGATCGCCGCCCTCTTCCTCGTGCCCGTCGCGATCTCCGCCACGCTCTACTGGCTGCGGGCCGGCGGCGACTGGCGGCTCGCCGACCGATCGAGCGCGGGGTTGCTCCCCCCGGCCGAGGCCGAGCCACGGGCGGTCGTGCGCATCTTCTCCGCCCGCACGGTGAGCTGGCGCGGCATCGTGGCGACGCACAGCTGGATCGTCATCAAGGGCCGCGGCGCGGGCGCCTACCGCCGCTTCGACTACACGGCCTGGGGGCAGCCGATCTGGGTCGACCGCTTCGTGCCGGATGGGCGCTGGTTCGGAAACGCCCCCGAAATCGTCTTCGCGGCGGACGGTCCGGAGGCCGAGGCGCTACTCCCGCGGATCCGGATGGCGGTGGCCGAGTACCGCTACGCCCGCCCCGGCGACTACGTCGTCTGGCCTGGGCCGAACTCGAACACCTTCGTGGCCGCAATCATGGCCGCGGTCCCCGAGATCCGCGCCAGCCTGCCGACCACGGCGATCGGCAAGGATTTTCCCTACGACGGGCGTTGGATCGGCTGGACGCCGTCCGGCACCGGCATCCGGATCAACCTGGGCGGCTATGCCGGGCTGACCGTTGGATGGGTCGAGGGCCTCGAACTGAACCTGCTCGGCGGCGTCGCCGGTCTCGATCTGCGCCGCCCGGGGATCAAGCTGCCGGCTCTGGGACGGGTGGGTCTCTAGCGCATCGTCCCGGAATCCCGGACGATGCGCTGGCGCCGCCGCCGGTCGCTCACGGCGCGAGGTCGTGAACGGGCTCCTTCACCGGCGTGGCGCTGCTGTTCAGGACGGTGGCGCTGACCGGGACCGGCTTCAGCATGGAGCGGTCGATCCGGGGCGGCGTGGGAAGCTGAAGCGCGGCGCTGGTGGCCGCCCATTCCTGCGCGACGCGCTCGGGATCGTCGTTGAGCTTCGTGCCGTAGCTCGGGACGATCTCGCGGATCTTGGCCTGCCATTCCGGTGTCGCGACGTTCTTGGGGAACACCTTCTCCAGTACCTGAAGCATGATCGGCGCCGCCGTGGACGCGCCGGGCGAGGCGCCGAGCAGCGCCGCGATGCTCCCGTCCCGCGAATTGACGATCTCCGTGCCGAGCTTCAGCACGCCGCCCTTGTCCGCGTCACGCTTGATGATCTGCACGCGCTGCCCGGCCTGCCAGAGGCGCCACTCGTCCTTCCTCGCCTTCGGGAAATACTCCCGCAGTGCGGCGATCCGGTCGTCGTCCGACAGCATCAGCTGCCCGGCGAGGTATTCCACCAGCGGGAACTCGTCGATGCCGACGCGGACCATCGGCCAGACATTGCTGCTCGTGGTGGAGCTGAGGAGGTCGAGATACGATCCCTCCTTCAGGAACTTGGTCGAGAAGGTCGCGAACGGCCCGAACAGGATCACCCGCTTGCCGCCGAGCACACGCGTGTCGAGGTGCGGCACGGACATCGGCGGCGACCCCACCGATGCCTTGCCGTAGGCCTTGGCGAGGTGCAGCGTGGCGACGTCCGGGTTGTCGTTGATCAGGAACGAGCCGCCCACGGGGAAGCCACCATACTCGTCGCCTTCGGGGATGCCGGACTTCTGCAGCAGGTGCAGCGCGCCGCCGCCAGCCCCGATGAAGACGAACTTGGCGTCGACGCTCTGGCGGGACCCGTCCTTGAGGTTCCTGGCGGTCACCCGCCAGGAGCCGTCCGCGTTCCTGGCGATGCCCTCGACCTCGGTGGAGAGTCGCAGCTTGAAGCCCGGCTTGTTCCGCAGATAGGCGACGTATTGCCGGGTCACCTCGCCCCACTCGCAATCGGTCCCGAGCGGCGACCACGTGGCGGCGATCTTCTGCTTCGGATCGCGCCCGTCCATCATCAGCGGCACCCATCTGCGCAGCTGTTCCGGATCCTCCGAATACTCCATGCCGGCGAAGAGGGGGCTGGCCTTCAGCGCCTCCCAGCGCCGCTTCAGATACGCGATGTTGTCGTCACCCCAGACGAAGCTCATATGCGGCGTGTAGTTGATGAAGGCCTGCGGATCCTTCATCACGCCGGTCCGGACCTGATGGGCCAGGAACTGCCGGGTGACCTGGAACGCCTCGTTGATCTCCACCGCCTTGGCGATCTCGACCTTGCCGTTCTTCTCCGGGGTGTAATTCAGCTCCGCGAGGGCCGAGTGGCCCGTGCCGGCATTGTTCCAGCCGTTCGAGCTCTCCATCGCGACCTGATCCAGGCGCTCCAGCATCTGGATCGACCAGTCGGGCTGGAGCGCGTCCAGCCACACGCCCAGCGTGGCGCTCATGATGCCGCCGCCGATCAGCAGTACGTCGACCTTGCTGTCCGCAGCGTCGGCCATCGCCAGGGAGGGTGGCAGCGCAGCCGCCGCCAGACCGACCGCGGCAGTCCCGAGGATCTGCCTCCGGCTCAGCGGCAGCGCGGCCTGGGGGTGCCCGTGGTGGAGGTGCGCGGTCTCGTCGTCGGCTGGCATGGTCGGATCCCGTATTTGCGGATCGGACGTGCCCGGCGAGCACCTCCGCGGTCTGAAGACGTACCCGTCGGACGAAGGGGAATTCCCCCTCCCCGGCTTCCAGGATCGCTTCCCCGGGACCGTCCCGCGGCGCCAGGACCAAGCCCGGATCGCCCGCGCGTCACACGACTCCACGCGCTCATCCTTGCCGCCGCAAGAGCAGGGCAAGGATCGAATGGCTCTTGGCGCGTGTCGGATGGGATGGCTTTGTTATTGCCCGTGACGGACCACAGTCCGGGCGCCGTAGACGCCGTCGGATCGGATCCGAATGGTCGCCCCATAACTGGCGACCATTGCGGGAATCGCGATGCTGACCGAAACGGCTCAGCTCCGCGACGCCGACCCATAGAGGATTAGGTGCGACAGGACAATCACCGGTCGCCCGGGAATGGGGCAGTCAAGGCCGGTCCTGTGTGAGGTCGATCTCCAGGCGATCGCCGCGCCCGGATCGGTGCGCTCGGATGCTGGGTCCTTCGGATGGGAGCGGCCTGCGCGGGGAAAAGGCGACGACCCGTCCCACATGCCGTCCACCGATGGGTACGCCGAGGTCCGGCCAGGCCGGCGGTTCGGCGGGCGGATCCGAACGGAAGCGCCCGTGCCCGGCAACGCGTCGCAGGCTCAGTTGCCGGCGCGTGCCAAGCGGGTGCGCCCGCCATCCGCCATCGTCGGCACCGAATCCTGTGTGCCGGAGACAACCACGAGGCGCTGGACCTCGCCGCGGAGGAAGGCCTGAAGGAATCGATCGTAATCCCGGAACGACACGCAGCCGTTCGAATCGCCCCGCGGTCCCAGCATGAAGGTATGGGCCAGCAACCCGACACGGCCGTAGACCGCATCGCTGCCCCCCACGGGCGTGAGCCGGATCGCGCGCACCCCGTGGAACAGCTGCTCGCGCTCGGTCAGGTCGTAGGTTCCGGGCGGCGTTGGCCCCCGCATCCGCACGTTGACGAGCCGCGGGTCGTCCAGGCCCTCGCCCAGGCCGGAATGCGCCTCCAGCCGCTCGCCGCTCGGCAGGCTCACGGTCCGGGTGGCGATGTTGTAGACGGCGATACCCGTCGTCGCGCTCGGCTCGCGCGTCATCGCCAGCGGCGGCGAGATCCGCCGTTGCGGCGCGACGTCGGCAGGCTTGCTCTCCAGGGCTGCGTAAGCCAGCCCCGGCGCGCGCTCGATCCCGAAGAATTTTTCGAGGAACGACCGGTCATCCGCCGGCGGCGCCGCCGGCTGGGCCGGTGGGAGGTCGCGTCGCGCCACGCGGCGCTCGACCCGGCGGGCGAGCGCGGACGCTCCGAGGCCTCGCAACTCCGGCGGGCGCGGGATCGGCAACGGAACGGTAATGGCCGCGCGCGGCGGCTCTGCGG
The DNA here is from genome assembly GCA_964242725.1 of uncultured Methylobacterium sp. Taxonomy (GTDB): domain Bacteria; phylum Pseudomonadota; class Alphaproteobacteria; order Rhizobiales; family Beijerinckiaceae; genus Methylobacterium. Next base: position 32,116 of record CAXTCV010000004.1, on the reverse strand, counting down.
TTCCGACCGTGGGGGCCGTCTCCGGGTTCGGTGCGAGGTCGAGCGGCCCGATCTGGGTCCAGGCCCAGCGCGACGGTACGCCGCCGGGGATGGCGCGCCAGGATTCCCCCGGCGCGATCTCACCCGTCAGCGCCTCGGCAGACGCAGGGTCCGCGGCCGAGGCCTCGGCATCCGGATCCGCGGTTCGTTCCTCGATTTGCGGCGTCATCGCGGCGCTGCGCGCTGCGGAATACCCGGTCGGGTTGACGATCTGACGATCGCGGGTCAGGACACCGCTGCCGAGGAGCGCCATGGCCACGGCCCCGGTCAGCACCGCCAGCGGTGCCCGGCAGGAATGCCGCGCCCGCCCGATCTCGCTGTGGTGCAGCGGCGTAGAATCGATCGCCATGCGGGTGCCCATGCTCCTCGTCGCGGGGCGGGCGCGCGTCCGACGTCACCCACCGGTGATCTGGTCTCCGCACGACGGACCGATCTGCCCCGCTCATCCTGAGACAGCGGGGTCCGGCGGGCTTTTCTGGGGCAGCTCCATGGTCAATCTTGGATCGATCGGGACCATTTTCGGGCGCCGGGGGGTCAATTCCTCAAGTCTTCGGCATTTGAGCGGTTGTCGAAAGCTGTGGATCCGGCACACAACGCTTCCACGCGCGCCGATGCCGGACCGATGTTGTTGCGCGTCCGCCTCGGATGCGGACGCGTCGCCCCGCGGCCGGGCTTGCCCTATTCGTTGTCGATCTGGCGCCCGAGCTGAGCGATGGCCCGCTCGTAGACGGACGCGGCGTTCCAGCCCTGGATCGCGGCGAAGTTCGGCTCGCCAGGCTGATAGCCCGCGCCGGCGCGCCAGCCATGCGCCTTGAGGAAGTTGGCGGTGGACGACAGCGCGGCACCGACGTTGTTGAGATCGCCGGTGCCGTAGGCCAGCACGTTCTTCGGCAGGAACTGCGTGTGGCCGACCTCGCCATGCGCGGCACCGCGGGTATTCGCGGTGAGCAGGCCGCGATCGACCAGGGTCAGTGCCGCGTAGAGCTGGTCCGTAAAATATTCGGAACGCCGGCAATCGTAGGCCAGCGTGGCCACGGCCGAAAGGGTGTTGACGTTGCCGCGGACGGCACCGAACCCGGTCTCCATGCCCCAGATTGCCAAAAGCGGACCCGGCGGCACCCCGTAGCGCTGCTCGATCGTTTCGAACAGGGCGGCGTTGGTGCGCTTGAGAGCCCGTCCCCGCGAGACGATCGCCGGGCCGCCGCGCTTCGCCAGGAACTGATCCAGCGACAACTTGAAGCTGTGCTGCCCCCGGTCGGCCGAGATCGTGGCGGTCGAATAGGTGGTGCTCTCAAGGGCCGCGAGGCTCGCCGCACTGGCCCGGCCGCGCGCTTCCTCGGCGAATTGGTGCTTCCACGTCTCGAAGCCGGCAGCGGTGTTACCGCACTGCGCGGCGCCGGCCTGGCCGGCGCTCAAGGCGAGCCCGGCGAGTGCCACCACCGCGAGGGTCTGGGGCCGCATCATGTCGATCACGCGTAACACTCCTCCGGCGCGTCCGCGCGCCTCATCCGCTTGGCGATACCCCGCCACATCTCGTCGATATCAGGGCGAGAAGATGTCGAAGAGGCGAACCCCGGTCTCGCGTCTTCACATCATCGCGCGTTCGCCGATCGTCGGCGGACCAGGCCAGGCCTGGCGCTCGCCACTCCGGTGATCGATCGCCATCGATCGTCGCCGTGGCATCCGGGATCGGCGCGGGGCGAGCGGCGTGGCGCTGCACGCCCCCCACCGCGCCCGGACAATTTCCACGGCCGTCGGTCCGTTTTGAGGCGAAGACCAATTCGACCTTGATGCGTCGGCTAAGCAGTATCTGCATGCCGTGAACAACGCCGGAAAATTGGTTTGCCAACGAACCGATAACTTCGAAATGCTTCTTGCTGCCGTCACAACGTTGTCAAACGATGGTCATAGCTTTGCCGGCGGAAAAAGATCTCCGGAGAAGCGGTGTGGGACCCATGACGTACAGGGCGGTTCGACGTCCTCAGCTGTTCCGCGTCGCTTGATCACGTTTGGCGTCCGGTGATGTCGCTGATCGCATTGGCGGCCGGCCGGGCCATCCTGGCCGCTGGCGCGCGTGCTGAACTGGTTTCCTTCGCCGCTCGCGCGCAGCCGAGTCGGTCGAACAGCACCGTGCCAGGCGCAGACACAGCGTCTCGGGGGCTCCCCGGCCGGTGGTCCCTTCGCGCACGCCGGTAGGTCCGGCCCGGATCGAGTCGGCGACGCCGGTGACCGCGCGGAGACGCCTTCTCTCACCAATCTTCGACCTGACACAGAGCGAGACCGAACACCCATGGCCCTTGGAATGCACGGCACCGGCTCATCGCGCGCAGGCGCGCTCGGCCCCGACCTCGACCGCGACGGCGTCGCCAAGGCCTACGGGCGCTGGGCGCCCGTCTACGATCTGGTGTTCGGGCCGGTCTTCGCCCAGGGACGCACCCTGGCGGCGGCGGCCGCGGAGCGGATCGGCGGTCGCATCCTCGAAGTCGGTGTCGGGACTGGGTTGTCCCTGCCGGCCTATCGCCGGGCCCGCAGCATCGTGGGCATCGATATCTCGGCGCCGATGCTGGAGAAGGCGCGTCGGCGCGTGGCGCGGCTCGGCCTGCGCAACGTCGAGCGCCTCGCCGTGATGGATGCGGAACACCTCGACTTTCCCGACGCCTCCTTCGACGTGATCGTCGCGCAATACGTCGTCACCGCGGTGCCGAATCCCGAGGCGGCGCTCGACGAGTTCGCCCGGGTCCTTCGCCCCGGCGGCGAGATCGTCATCACCACGCGGGTCGGCGCCGAGGACGGCCTGCGCCGCACCGTCGAGCACGCCCTGGCGCCGATCACGAGCCGGCTGGGCTGGCGGACCGAGTTCGCCTGGAATCGCTACACCGCCTGGGCGGCCGGAGCCCCCGTGGAGATCGTCGAGCGCCGGGCGCTTCCGCCCCTCGGACATTTCTCCCTCGTCCGCCTGCGCAAGCACGACGCCTGAACCCCCGCCCAGTCTCTCTCAAACCCGCCCTTCGACGAGGAAGCACATCATGGCGAGCTTTCTGGAAGCTCTGCGCGTCCAGCGCTGGGACGATCACCGGTACTACCACCACAACCGCGTCAATCAGAGCCTGCACGTCGTCAGTGCGATCAGCTTCCTGGTGGCCTATGCCCTGGCCTTCAAGGACCCGGCCACGGCGGCGCTCATCGGCTGGCTGATCGCCATGACCTCGCGGCAGGCCGGCCACCTGTTCTTCGAGCCGAAGGGCTATGACCACGTCAACGACGCCAGCCACGAGCACAAGGAAGAGATCAAGGTCGGCTACAACCTTCAGCGGAAGCTCGTGCTCCTGGCGATCTGGGCCCTGTCGCCGCTGCCGCTCTACTTCGATCCGAGCCTGTTCGGGCTGATCTCACCGCATCAGACGACGGCGGACCTGATCCGAAACGTCGGCTGGATCTGGCTGTGGCTGGCAGTGGCGGGGCTGCTGTTCCGCATGCTGCAGCTGTTCGTCCAGCGCGATGTCCAGACCGGCTTCGTCTGGGCCGCCAAGATCCTCACGGACCCGTTCCACGACATCAAGCTCTACCACAAGGCCCCGCTCGCCCTGCTGCACGGCGAGTTGGTCGAGGAGCACGAGCCGCACGAGCACGGCGCCTGAGATCGAAGCGGGCGCCGGGCCGCGACGCGTCCGGCGCCTGCTTCCGGGTCAGGCCTGGTCCGGCGCGTGCAGGCCGAGCCGGGCGCCGAATGCGCCGAGGCGAACCGCCGCGACCTCCCGGAGGATCGCGCGGCGGATCGCCGTGTTGCTCGGCGCCGCCGCATCCCACCAGCCACCGGCCCGCATGGCCTCGGCCGCCGCGACGAACCGCGTCGCGACCGTCTCGAAGGCCGCGTCGTCGTAGGCGAGGCTGAAGATCAGGCGGCCGGTCCCGACCCAGGACAGGGCCAGCCCCTCCGCACGCAGGTAGAATTGCAGCATCCAATTGTAGCGCGACGGCTTGGTGTACAGGACCGTCCAGACCGTGGACATGCTGGCCACCCGGACGGGCAGGCCGGCCTGCTCGAGCAGGGCGTTGAGCCGCGCCGCGCGTCCGTCCCAGGTGGCGTCCAGGTTCGCGTAGAGGGCGGCGACCTCCGGTGTGTCCAGCCGGTCGAGGAACGCGCTCATGGCGCCCATCACGTAGGGATGGGCGTTGAACGTCCCCCGGGCGAAGCAGATATCGACGGGGCGGTCGTCCCGATAGCGCCGCATCAGGTCGGCGCGACCGCACAGGACGCCGACCGGCAGGCCGCCGCCCAGCGTCTTGCCGTAGGTGACCATGTCGGCCCGCAGGCCGAAATACTCCTGCGCGCCGCCACGGGCGAGGCGGAAGCCGAGGAAGACCTCGTCGAGGATCAGCACGACGCCCCGGGCGCTGCACACCGCCCGCAGCTCGTGCAGCCATGTCGTGTAGGCCGCGCGGTCGAAGGCGGCCTTGCGGCCGCTGTCGACCAGGGCCGAATCGGCCGGCGCCCCGGCATTGGGGTGCATGGCCTGGAGCGGGTTGACGAGCACGCAGGCCACGTCCTTCCGTCGCGACAGGACCCGCAGCGTCCGCTCGGACATGTCGGTCAGGGTGAGCGTGTCGCGGGTCGGCACCGGGTTGCCGATGCCGGGCTGCACCTCGCCCCACCAGCCGTGATAGGCGCCGCACAGGCGCACGATCCGGCGGCGTCCGGTGTGGTAGCGGGCGAGGCGCACCGCCTGCATCACCGCTTCGGTGCCGGACATGTGGAACGAGACCTCGTCGAGGCCGGAGAGCGCCTTCAGCCGCGCCACGTTGCCGACGACCACCGGGTGAAGGGCGCCGAGCACCGGGCCGAGGGCGGAGACCCGCGCGCTGCCCTCCTCCAGGCAGGCCCGATAGAAATCCACGCCGAACAGGTTCACCCCGTAGGACCCGGCGAGATCGTAGGCGACGTTGCCGTCGAGGTCCGTGACGGTGACGCCCTCCGATCCTGCCGCGAAGGCGCCCGTCCCGAGATGCGCGCGGACGTGCCGGGCGTACTGGAACGGCACCCGGTAGAGCCCGGTGAATTGGAGGTCCGACAGGCCGTCGCGCACCGCCTCGGTCGCGGCGCGTGTGCGGGCGTACCGGGCCTGAAACAGCGCGGAGAGCCGCGCGAAGGCCGCCTCGCGCCGCAGCGCCACCGCCTCGTCCGGATCGTCGGACCGGAAGAAGGCGCGCTCGGAATAGGCGTAGTTCGGGATCAGCCCGGCGACCCGCCGCGCCATCCGGGCGTGGCCGGCGAGCGAGCGGTGCTTCGCCCGGGACAGGTCCAGGCGCTGCGCGGCGCGCGGCAGAGCGAAGACCGCGGCGGCGGCGGTGGCGGACAGGGTGACGAGGAGTGCGGACATCGTCCCACGTCCTATCGGAGGCACTTCACGGCATGATGACGATTTCCGGAACGTCCCTCCGACGGGCCCTGGCACGGGTCGGCGCTCAGGAAGACCTCAACTTCCTGCTGACCAACCGCCTGCCGCGCCGGCTCGCGACCCGGTTCATGGGCTGGTTCAGCCGGCTCGAGCAGCCGCAGATCCGCGATCTGTCGATCGCGATTTGGCGCCTGTTCTGCGACGTCGACCTCAGCGACGCGCGCGAGACGCGCTTCCCGAGTCTCCACGCCGCCTTCGTGCGGAAGCTCCGGCCCGGCGCCCGGCCGGTCGAGGCCGATCCCGCGCTCCTCACCAGCCCGAGCGACGCGATCCTCGGGGCGCATGGCCGGATCGAGGCGGGGCGCCTGTTTCAGATCAAGGGCCTGTCCTATCGGCTCGCCGATCTGTTGGGGGGCGACGCGGCTCTCGCGCACGCGCACGAGGGCGGCGCCTACGCGACCCTGCGGCTGACGGCGGGGATGTATCACCGCTTTCACGCGCCGCATGACCTGCGGGTCGAGTCGGTGCGGCACATCTGGGGCGACACCTGGAACGTCAATCCGATCGCCCTGAAGCGCGTCGAGGCCCTGTTCTGCCGCAACGAGCGCGCCGTGCTTCGCCTGCGGCTGGCGGAGGGCGGCCACGCGGTCACGCTGGTGCCGGTGGCGGCGATCCTGGTGGCAGGTCTGCGCCTGGGCTTCCTTCCGGAGGGTGCAGCCCTGCGCCGGACGGGGGGGCGGACGCTGCCGTGTTCCGCGACGCTCGCCAAGGGTGACGAGATGGGCTGGTTCGAGCACGGCTCGACCATTGTGGTGCTGGCGCCGCCGGGCTTCGCACTCTGCCCGACGCTGCGCGCGGGCGACCACCTGCGCATGGGCGAGCCCCTCATGCGCCTTCCGGCGCCGTGAGTCATTCGATGATGACGGGGTGTGGATCAGGCGACGCGCCCGGTGGTCCGTACCAGAGAAGGTGGATGTTCCCGCCGGGCCGCCCCGACGCCGCCCTGCCCGGCGGCGTCGGGGCGGGAGTCCGTCAGAAGGTGATGCCGCTCTTCACACCGAAGACGACCACGTCCTCGCGCCGCGCGACGCCACCGGGGCGGTTCACGAACTGGATGTTCGGGCGGATCACCACGTCCGGCGTCACGGCGAGGCTGTAGAAGACCTCCAGCACGCGCTCGTAGCCCGGCACCGGCTGGTATGTGCCACCGAAGGCGTTCGACAGGGCGATGCCCCGCGCCGCGGACGAACTCGCGTGGGACTGGCCGATGGCGACGCCGATCCAGTCGAACGGGCGCGCTCCCCAGAACCCCTTGTAGACGAGGCCGACCGTCTCCTGCTCATCGATCGGCGAAGTCCGTGACTCGGCGAAGGTCATCCGGAGGAAGCCGGACAGGTTGTGGCCGGGCTCGTCCGGGTCGGGCCGGAAGAGTTCCTGGACCGCCACGCCGTAGACGCCGCTGCGGTCCTGATGGCCCAACGGCGATCCGCCGGACACGCTGAGCGGAAGGCCGACTGTGTTGAAGAGAAGATCGGAGCCACCTGCCGTCTGGAACCAGCCACCCACCGTGTAGCTGCCGCGGTAACTGAACGGGCCGAAGGTCGGGAAGACGGCACCTTCGAAGATCGCCAGGACGCCGGTCGCCCCCGTCGGGTCGAAGTTGAACCCATCGTCGAGGTCGCGGCGATTGACCTGATAGACGCCGGCCTGAAGGTATCCGGTCGTCAAGTTGCCGAGGCGCAGGCGCGCGGCATATTGCGAGACCGGCCAGTTGTACCAATAGCCACCGACGAGGTTGCCGGGCTGGGCGCCGCAGAACGTCAGGTTCTGGAACTCGCAAGCAAAACCCGCGAAGTCCGAGCCGACCGGCATGCGGCCGAATTTGAGATCGACATACGGGCCGACCTGCTGGTCGTAGGACAGAGTTGTCAGCCGCGGGATGTTGCCACGGCCGTAGACCTCTTCCGTCTGCTGCAGGACGCGCAGATGCGCGTCGATGGGCAGGCTGCGGCCGAAGCGGTCGGTAAAGATGAAGTTCAGCGTGCCACCTTCGATACCGGCCAACTGGTTCATATCGGCGGTCGCCTTGAGGACGAACTGTCCGCTGCCGCGGACCAACTGTCCGCGCGTACCGCCCTGGAGGTTGGTCGCCCCCTGATAGTCCACGTTGGCATCGACCCGGATGCCGGCCCGGAAGAGGTCATCACGCACGCCGCCGAGATTGCCGAAGAGGCCCCATTGCGGTGCTGTTGCGCGGGTGTCGAGACTTCCGGCCGGGGCGAGATTCGGGGATGTCGCCGTGGCCGGGCGGGCAAGCGGGAGTCCCGCGACCGGGGGGCGACGGCGCGCACGCGTCGGCCGCACGGTGGCACCGCTCGCGTCGCCGCCGGTGGCGGCAGTTACGGGCGGCGCGTCCTGCCCATGCGAGCCTTCGGCCCAGAGCACACCCTGTGCCCCGAGGAGAACGCCGAGCATCAGCGCCCGGCGGCCGCCGGGCCGCAAGCGCCGGGCCTTGCTCGCCGGATATGCCCTGCCGGTTTGTCCGGCAGCCGCGCCAGCACCGCTGATGCTGCTGATGACGACCTCATTCTGCATTGTTGACCCCCCAATGATGGTATTGGCTTCTTCGCGGCCCTTTGTTCATAGTAATAGATCCAGATATTTAGGATTATTATCAGTACTAAGGCCGTGATTAATGTATATATCCGGCCTTCTGGCCGGACGGCCGAAGCTTTATGAAAGATGATTCGGCAAATAAATCTTATCTCAGCTTGGCGTTTCGGGCCAGACCGCGAGACAGAGGATCGTTTCCCCGACGATGATCGAAGGATTGCTGTCGGATCTCAGCATGGACATGGCGGTGCGCGAGCTCGCCCTCAGGGCGGCACCGATCCGCGTGCGATCGATGGGTCCGCGGGGGACGTGAGGAGGTACCGTGGACGGCGCCGAGCGCGACGGCGGCCGGCTCCTGCGCGCCGCCGACGAGCCAGCCGAACGGCGCGCGGTTGTCGAAGGGCTCGTCAGCGCCGGGCGACGCCGAGCACGGCGATCCATCGCTGTCGACGGCGGCGCGGCGCGGCGCGGCTTCGCAGGCCGAAGTTTGCACACAGCGCGAACACAAGCGCGGCGAGGCCGAAGCCGATGGTTTTCGGCCGGCAGCTCTGCCCACCGGCGACGCGGTCGAGCGAGGTCGGCGTCCGCTGCCAGCGTCCGGTGATCCCGTACGGGATAGTCTGAGACGCCGGGGGGCCGTGCGGGATGAAGAACGGAATACCGCGTCAGGCGACCCTGCGCTGGTCGCGGCACCGATGGCAGTCATCCCGCCGCATCTGTCGGACAAAGTCCGCGAGACCGCACACGACCATCCGGCCACCCGGGCGCGCAGGCCTCCGGGTCGGGGCGGTCGCAGCGTCGGTCGAGCCGCGTGTCCGGTATGGCGGAGGCCGCATTGGCCGCTCCGTCGATGCCCGGAGCGCCGATCGCTCTTCCGAACTACCGGCGGATCAAACGTCCAGGTTGGCGACGCTCAGGGCGTTCTCTTGGATGAACTCCCGCCGCGGCTCCACGACATCGCCCATCAACTTGACGAAGAGGTCGTCGGCGTCGGTGACGTCCTTGACCTTCACCTGCAACAACGAGCGCACGTCGCGGTCGAGGGTGGTCTCCCAGAGCTGCTGGGCGGTCATCTCGCCGAGACCCTTGTAGCGCTGGAGCTGGAGCCCCTTGCGGCCGAAGGCCATGACCGCCTCGAACAGCGCCACCGGGCCGTGCAGGACGGTCTCGTCGGTTTTGCGCATCAGCGTGGCGGGTTCGCCGTAGATCTCCCGGAACCCGTCGGCCCGCTCGGACAGGCGACGGGCCTCCTGCGAGGTGATCAGCCCCAGATCGAGGGTCGCCACCTGCCGGACGCCGCGCAGGGTCCGGCTGAGACGGTAGCCGCCCTCGAAGGGTTCCCCCTCCCAGCCTTGCTCGATCTCGTCCGCGATGGCGTCGAGGCGGCGCGCCGTCGTGTCGGCCAGCACCTCGGCCTCGCCCGTCCGGGAGGCGGCCTCCGGTTCAAGGGCGCCGGCCAGAACCGCCTGCTCGACCACCGAGCGGTCGTAGCGGGTGTGCAGGCCCTGGAGGATGTTCCGGAACGTGCGGGCCTCCTCGACGAGGCTCTTGAGCTGCGCGCCGGCGAATTCCGCGCCCGTGGACAGCCGGAGAATCGCCCCGTCGGTGCCCTGGTCGATGAGGTAGTCCTCCAGCGCGCGCTCGTCCTTGAGGTAGAGCGCCCGCCGGCCGCGCTCGGCTTTGTAGAGCGGCGGCTGCGCGATGTAGAGGTGGCCGCGGTCGATCAGCTCCGGCATCTGGCGGAAAAAGAACGTCAGCAGCAGCGTCCGGATGTGCGATCCGTCGACATCGGCATCGGTCATGATGATGATGCGGTGGTAGCGCAGCTTCTCCGGGTTGAAGCCCTCGCGGTCGGTGGAGGAGCGGCCGATCCCGGCGCCGAGCGCCGTGATCAGCGTGCCGATCTCCGCCGAGGACAGCATCCGGTCGGCGCGCACGCGCTCCACGTTGAGGATCTTGCCGCGCAGTGGCAGCACTGCCTGGAAGGTGCGGTCGCGCCCCTGCTTGGCCGAGCCGCCGGCGGAATCACCCTCCACCAGCAGGATCTCGCACTTCGACGGATCCCGCTCCTGGCAATCGGCGAGCTTGCCGGGGAGCGAGGCAATGTCGAGGGCGCCCTTCCGGGTGACCGTCTCGCGGGCCTTGCGGGCGGCCTCGCGGGCGGAGGCGGCGAGCACGACCTTGCCCATTACCGAGCGTGCCTGCTGGGGATTCTCCTCCAGCCAGGTCGACAGACCCTCGTTGAGCACGTTCTCGACAGCCGGGCGGACTTCGGACGAGACCAGCTTGTCCTTGGTCTGCGACGAGAATTTCGGATCCGGAACCTGCACGGAGATCACCGCGGTGAGGCCCTCCCTGCAATCCTCGCCGGTGAGCGAGACCTTCTCGCGCTTGGATACGCCCGAGGAATCGGCGTAGCCGGTGATCTGGCGGGTCAGGGCGGCGCGAAAGCCCGCCATGTGGGTTCCGCCGTCGCGCTGCGGGATGTTGTTGGTGAAGGGCAGGACCGTCTCGTTGAACGAGTCGTTCCACCAGAGCGCGACCTCGACCCGGATGCCGTCGCGCTCGGCGCGGACGACCACCGGACTCGCCATGCCCTCGATCGGCTTGCGCGAACGGTCGAGGTAGCGGACGAAGGCCTCGATCCCGCCCTCGTAGTAGAGTTCCTCGCGCTTCTTCTCGGCGTGGCGCGCGTCGGTCAGAATGATGCGCACGCCGGAATTGAGGAAGGCGAGTTCGCGCAGGCGCTTCTCCAGCGTGCCGTAGTCGAACTCGATCATCGTGAAGGTCAGCGTCGAGGGCAGGAAGGTCACTTCCGTGCCGCGCCGGCCGTTGCCGGGACCGACGACGTCGAGGGGCGCCACGGCGTCGCCATGGCGGAACTCCATGGCGTACTCCTTGTCGTTGCGCCAGACGCGGAGCTTGAGCCAGGCCGACAGGGCGTTGACCACCGAGACGCCGACGCCGTGCAGGCCGCCGGAGACCTTGTAGGAGTTCTGGTCGAACTTACCGCCCGCGTGCAGCTGGGTCATGATGACCTCGGCCGCGGAGACGCCCTCCTCCTTGTGGATGTCCACCGGGATGCCGCGGCCGTTGTCGGAGACCGTGCAGGATCCGTCGGCATTGAGGGTGACGGTCACGAGGTCGGCGTGACCCGCCAGCGCCTCGTCGATGGCGTTGTCCACCACCTCGTAGACCATGTGGTGGAGGCCCGAGCCGTCGTCTGTATCGCCGATGTACATGCCGGGACGCTTGCGGACGGCGTCGAGGCCTTTCAGCACGCGGATCGATTCCGCGCCGTATTCGGCGTGCTCGCTCTGGGGGGTATCGGCCATGTAATTCCTCGGGCAGGCGGGCCTTCACGCGGCGGAGGGCCTCGCGCCGTCAGGCGCCCACGCCTGAACTCTCACTCAATCCGCCTGATATAAGGGTTCCACCTTGAGATTGCACGATTTTTGCGCGGTCGCGGCAGACCCGATCCGCTCCTTTCTGAGGCTCTCGCCTTAACGCGGCGTTAGCCCTCGATATCGCCAGCGCTTACCGTATCCAGCCGGTCGATCGCCTCCGCCGACAGGGTCAGCCCGGCAGCGCCGAGCAATTCGTCGAGCTGCGCCACGGAGGTCGCGCTGGCGATGGGGGCGGTGATCCCGGGGCGGGCGATCACCCAGGCCAAAGCCACCTGGGCCGGGCTCGCCCCATGCGCCGCCGCGACCGCGTCGAGGGCGTCGAGCAGGGCGAGGCCGCGCGGGTTGATGTACTTGGCGACACGGTCCTCCCGCGCCCGTCCGGCGGCATCCGCCGCGGATCGGTACTTGCCGGTCAGGAACCCCGCCGCGAGGGAGAAATAGCCGATGACGCCGATCTGCTCGGCGCGGCACAGCGGCTCCAGTTCGGCCTCGTAACCGCGGGCGGCGAGGCTGTAGTCCGGCTGCAGGCACTCGTAGCGCGGCAGGCCCGCAGCGGCCGAGAGCGCCAGCGCCTCGGCGAGCCGCGGCGGGGCGTAATTCGAGGCGCCGATGGCGCGGACCTTCCCGCCGGCGATCAGGCGCTCGTAGGCCCGCAGCGTCTCGTCGAGGGGCACGTCGCCGTCGTCGAGATGCGACTGGTAGAGGTCGATGCGGTCGGTCCGGAGCCGCCGCAGCGACGCCACGCAGGCGCGCTCGATGTGCAGCGCCGAGAGGCCCTTTCCGGCCTCGCCCAGATCCATCCCGACCTTGGTGGCGAGTACGATCCGGTCGCGGACGCCCGGGCGGGCGGCGAGCCAGCGCCCGATCACCGCTTCGGATTCTCCGCCGACATGGCCCGGCGCCCAGCGCGAGTAGACATCGGCGGTGTCGATGAAGTCGAAGCCGCGCTCCACGAAGCGGTCGAGGATCGCGAAGGAGGCGGTCTCGTCGGCGGTCCATCCGAAGACGTTGCCGCCGAGGCAGAAGGGCGCGACCGTGAGGTCGGAGCGGCCGATGCGGCGCTTGTCCATGACATCAGCCCTGCAGGAACGGGTTGGAGACGCGCTCCTCGCCGAGCGTGCCGGTCGGTCCGTGACCGGGGATGAAGGCCACGTCGTCGCCGAGCGGTAGCACCTTCTCCATGATCGCCCGGATGAGCTGGTCGTGGTTGCCCCCGGGCAGGTCGGTGCGGCCGACCGAGCCCTTGAACACCACGTCGCCGACCAGGGCGAAGCGCGCATCCCGACTCACGAAGACCACGCTGCCGGGGGAATGGCCCGGACAGTGGAGGATATCGAATTCGAGGCCGCCGACCGTCACCGCGTCGCCGTCGTCGAGCCAGCGGTCCGGCGTGACGGCGCGGGCGTCGCCGAGGCCGTAATTGGCCGCCGTCTCGGGGAGCGAGTCGAGGAGGAACTTGTCGGCGCGGTGCGGCCCCTCGATCGGCACGCCCAGACGCTCGCGCATCTCGTCAGCGCCGGCGGCGTGGTCGACATGGCCGTGGGTGAGCAGGATCTTCTCCACCTGCACGCCGTGCTCGCGGATCGCTGCCTCGATCCGGTCGAGGTCGCCGCCGGGATCGACCACCGCGCCGACCTTGGTGGCATCGTCCCAGATCAGGGTGCAGTTCTGCTGGAAGGGCGTGACGGGGATGATCCCGGCGCGGGGCGTTCCTGGCATCGCGTGACCTGTCCTGACGGCGCCCGGCGGGCGCGTTCGTGCTCCTAGTAGCGCGATCGGCGACCGCGCACACCCTCGGGTGAGCGTCAGGCGGGACGCCGCTTCAGCAGCGCGTCGAGCCCGCCGACCCGGAACCAGTGGTAGCCATAGCCCTCCAGGTAGAGGCAGTGCGTGCCGTCGTCGCGAACCGCGCTGCGAACACCGGTGAGCACGTCGATCATCACGTCGTGCCCGGGATCGGGGCTGCCGGATGCGATGGCGATCTCGACAGGTTCCGCCGCGAGATTGTGAACGCAGAGCACGGTGTTGCCGCGCCACGCGTAGCGCAGGGCCAGGACCGAGGGCCTGCCCGTCGGCACGGCGGCGACGTCGCCCCAGCCGATCTCGGGGGTCTCCTTGCGCTGACGGATGATGCTCTGCATCCAGTTGAGGAGGGACTCCTTCTCGTGCCGCTGATCGGCGACGTTGACGTGCGCGTAGCCGTAGGGCCCGTGGTCGATCACCGGCAGCACGGTCGTGTCGGCCTTCGAGAAGCCGCCCTGGTGCTCGCCGGTCCATTGCATCGGCGTGCGCGCGCAGTCCCGCTCCTTGAGGGTGAGCTCGTCGCCCATGCCGATCTCGTCGCCGTAGCGCAGCACCGGCGTCCCGGGCAGGGTGAACATCAGCGAGTAGGCGAGCCGGATCCGCCGCGGATCCCCCGCCAGCATCGGGGCGAAGCGCCGCCGGATGCCCCGGTCGTAGAGCTGCATCCGCGCCTCTGGACCGAACGACGCGAACACGGCCTGCCGCTGCGCCTCGGTGAGGCGGCCGAGGTCCAGCTCGTCGTGGTTGCGCAGGAAGATGCCCCATTGGCATGAGAGCGGGCGCGGCTTCGTCTTCTCGATCGCTTTGACCAGCGGCCGCGCGTCATGCGCCGCCAGGGCGTAGAAGGTCGCCTGATTGACCTGGAAGTTGAACATCATGTGCATGCGGTCGGCGTCGTCGCCGAAATAGTCGAAATCCTGCTTGGGCAGGATGTTGGCCTCGGCCAGGATGATCGCGTCGCCCTGGCGCCACTGCAGGAACTCCCGGAAGTCGCGCAGCATGTCGAACTGTTCGCGCGGCTTGCCGCCGACATCAGCCCCCTTCTCGGCGATCACGAACGGCACCGCGTCCATGCGGAATCCTGAGACGCCGAGCTGGATCCAGAAGCCCATGATCTTCAGGATCTCGGCCAGCACCTCGGGATTGGCGGTGTTGAGATCGGGCTGGAACTCGAAGAATCGGTGGAAGTACCAGGCCTTGGCCTTCGCGTCGTAGGTCCAGGTCGTGTCCTGGACGCCCGGGAAGACCATGCCCTCCTCGGCGGTGGCGGGCCGCTCCTCCGACCACACGTACCAGTCGCGATAGGGCGAGTTCGGGTCGGAGCGGGCGGACTGGAACCAGGGATGCCGGTCCGAGGTGTGGTTGACCACGAGGTCGATGAGCACCCGCAGGCCCCGCTGCTTGGCCGCGTGCGTGAAGGCCACGAAGTCGCCCAGCGACCCGTAGGCGGGATCGACGCCGTAGTAGTCGGCGATATCGTAACCGCCGTCCCTCTGGGGCGAGGGCTGGAACGGCATCAGCCAGATCGCGGTGGCGCCGAGGCCCTGGATGTAGTCGAGCCTGCGCTCGAGACCGGCGAAGTCCCCGACGCCGTCGCCGTTTGCATCCATGAAGGTGCCGACCGACAGGCAGTAGATGATCGCGTTCTTGTACCACAGGTCGTTGATCATGCGGCCCCCCGGCGGTCTCGCGCATCACGAACGTGAGACCCGGCGAAAGCGTTGCCGTCGGCGCCGTCCTTAAATCAGCCGCGTTGTGCACGCCCTGTTCGGGCGCGCGCCGGGACGGTCCGGCCCGTCCAGTCGAGTCCCCCGAACCCGGCCCGCATGAACGCCATCCTGATCAAGCTGTTCGCGACCGCCCTGACCCTGAGCCAGGTCACGACCCGGCCGGAGGCGGTCCGGACCCGATTCGATCCGGCGACCGACGGTCCGGAGGTGGTGCGGCTGCTGCGCGACGGCTGCGCCCACATGCGCAAGTCGTTCGACATCGAGGACATCAACCTCGACGAGTTGATCTCCACGGCCATGGAAGACCCGTCGACCGTCGCCGGTCCGGATGCGCCGAAGATCCTGCATGGGCTCGACATCAACGAGCTCAACGTCAGCTACAAGCAGTTCTGCAAGGGCGAGGACCCGGCGAACTCGCCCTTCGACGCCCGGGCGGTGATCGAGTTCTACGACAACGCCACCAAGGACCTGCCCAGCGCCGAGGCCCTGCGCGACAAGGCGCTGCCCGGCATGACCCGGATCCTCGACGGCGCCGGCAAGCCCTTCGCCGAGGCCTCCGAGCCGAACGGGCGCCGTATCGTCGTCCCGGTCACCTCCGTCCCGACGCTCGTGCAGAAGGCCTTCATCGCCGCCGAGGACAAGCGCTTCGAGAGCCATCACGGCATCGACGAGCGCGGGGTGATCCGCGCCTTCATCGGCAACCTCGCCTCGCCGGGACGGCCCGCCGGCGGCTCGACCATCACCCAGCAGGTGGTCAAGAATCTCTCGGTGGGTGACGACGTCACCTACGAGCGCAAGATCCGCGAGATGATCGTCGCGTCGCGGCTGGAGCGGATCCTCACCAAGCCGCAGATCCTCGGCCTGTACCTCAACGGAATCTATCTCGGCCGCGGTGCCTACGGCATCGAGATGGCGGCGGAGAGCTATTTCGGGAAGCCGGTGGCTCAGCTGACCCTGCCCGAGGCGGCGCTACTCGCCGGCATGCCGAAGGGGCCGAACTTCTACAGCCCCGACAAGTATCCCGACCGGGCACGGGAGCGGCGGGCCTACGTGCTGTCCCGCCTCAAGGAAGAAGGCACGATCACCGAGGCCGAGATGGCCACGGCGATCAAGTCGGATCTCGGCCTGAAGCCGATCGAGGCGGCGCGGCGCGATTCCGGCTTCTACGTCGTCGATTTCCTCAACCGGGAGGCGCGCACCTTCGCGGGGGTGGACTCGCTCACCGCCGGCTCGCTCACCGTCCGCTCGACGATCAATGCCGGCCTGCAGCGGGGGGTCGAGGAGGCGCTGCAAGACGGCCTCGCCGCCTACGAGCGTTCGACCGGGCGCCAGACCTTTTCGGGCGCCGAGCTCAACCTCGCCGACAGCGTCCGCCGCATCCAGGCCGCGACGCCGGCACCGGAGGGATCCCCGCAGGCGGCCCCGTCCGTCACGGGGGCCCGGGCGGATGCCGTGAAGCCGCCGGTCCGGGCCCTGCCGGGCAGCGCGGCGACACCCCAGCGCAAGCCGGCCTGGCTCCTGGCGCTGGAGAGCGTGCGGCCGGTCCTCTACGACGTGCGCTGGCCCATGGCCGTGGTTCTGGAGACCGGGCGCGGCGGCATCAAGATCGGGCTGGCGGACGGCCGCACGGCCTTCCTCGATCCCGGCATCGCCCGCGGGCGGCTGCAGGCCTACGACGTGGTGCGGGTGAAGCTCACCGCCGGCAAGGGCGGCCCGCGCGCCCAGATCCGCGTCCGCCCGACCGTGCAGGGCGCGGCCCTCGTCGTGGAGAACCAGACCGGCCGGATCCTCGCGATGACCGGCGGCTTCTCCTATCCCTTGAGCCAGCTCAACCGGGTCACCCAGACGGTGCGCCAGCCCGGCTCGACCCTGAAGCCGCTCACCTATCTCGCGGCCCTGAATGCCGGCCTGCAACCGAACACCCTCGTGCTCGATTCGCCCGTCACGCTGCCGCCGATCGGCGGGACCGGCGATTCCTGGTCGCCGAAGAACTACGAGGGCGGCGGCTCGGGGCCGACGACCCTGCGGCGCGGCCTCGAATTCTCGAAGAACCTCGTCACCGCCCGCCTGCTCCAGGGCGGCATCGCGCCGAAGGCCCCCGCGAGCCTGAAGCGGGTCTGCGACATCGCCCTCGAAGTGCAGATCTACGCCGAATGCGAGCCCTATTATCCGTTCGTGCTCGGCGCCCAACCGGTGCGGATGCTCGACCTCGCCGGGTTCTACGCGGCCGTGGCCAACGAGGGCGCGCGGCCGGCGCCCTACGCGCTCGAATCGGTGGAGCGGGACGGCAAGCCGGTCTACATGCACGCCCCCCGCGAACCCGTCCGGATCGGCTCGGCCGACCGGGTGGCCTTCTACCAGCTCAAGACCATGCTCCAGGGTGTGACCCAGCACGGCACGGCAGCGGCTTTGGCGAAGGTCTCGGCCTATGTGGCCGGCAAGACCGGCACCTCGGAGAACGAGAACGACGCGTGGTTCGCGGGCCTGACCAACGAGATCACCGTGGTGGTGTGGGTCGGCTACGACAATGCCGATGGCAGCCGGAAGACCCTCGGCCGCGGCCAGACCGGTGGCCACGTCTCGGTCCCCATCGCCTCCGCGATCCTGCAGGCAGCCTGGGCCAACGGCGTGCCGAAGACGCCGCTGCGCGGCCCCTCCCCCGAGGCGCGGCCGTTCATCGCCGACCTGCCGGTCGACCCGCACAGCGGCGTGCGCATCGCGGGCGGCGGCTTCCTCGAGCATTTCCGCACCAGCGGCGACGGCCGCATGGCCGACACCCAATATCGCCTCGTCCCGCGCGAGACCCTCTACGCCATGCGGCCGGACGCCCAGGACGGCGACCTCACCGGACCCGACGACGGCGCGAGCGTCGCGGGGGACTACGACGGGAACATGACCGGCGAACGGCCCCGCGCCGATCCGCTGGATCCGTTCGGCGACCGCCCGCCACCGCGCAGCCGCCGTGCGCAGGGGGACCTGGATCCGACGGGCCAGGACCCCTACAGGCCCTGGCCGGGCCAATCCGCGCGCTCGCCGTTCGGGGATGACGGCGCGCGCCGGCCGCGCCGCCGCGATCCGGACTACCTGTTCGGCGAAGAATCCGGCTTCTGACCGCCCGCCCCGAGAGATGAGACACCCGTTGCGAACGCAGCTTCCCGCCGCCCTCGCCCTCGTGCTGACGGCCGCGATCCCGGTTGGCGCGCAGACGCCCGCCGCCAACACCACCCCGGTACAAGCGACCGAGCGGATCCGGGAGGTGCCGTCGGTCACGGCCGTCGATCCGGCCACGATCAAGCCGGGCGAGATCCTGTTCACCGACCACCGCGACAAGCCCGCGACGCCGGAGAACGGACTGATCCCGTATCTCGACTGGCAGAAGGCGCGGCCGGCCGAGGCCGCGGTGCTCGCGCCCTATCCGGGCTATAAGGAGCCGGACTACACCGTCACGGTGAACGGCGTGTCCAAGCCCCGGCACGAGACCCTGAAGATCTACGTAGCCGAGGGACGCTTCCTGGTGCCGCGTCCGGCCGAGTCGATCGACATCGCGTCCTTCGCCAACCTCGCCTTCGTCCAGACGATGGATCCGGCGATCAAGCATCGCGCGGTCTCGGCCGCCGACGTGACCCCCAACAGGGATCCGGCGGCCGCCTTCGCGAAGCGGCCGGACCGGCCCTGGTGCGAGGGCGCGGGTGCCTGCATCGAGTCCCGCTACGACCTTGAAGGCAAGCTGCCGCTGGGCGTCAAGCTCGCCAACAAGCTGGAGGACGGCTCGTCGAAGAAGATCGCCGAGTACGTGTCGTTCCAGAGCGAGCTGCGCGTGCTCGGGTCCGACCAGGGGGCACCGCTCGGGGCGCTGACGAAGATCGACACGCCGGTGGTCGGCGGGCTCGAGCAGACGATCTTCTGGGTCAACCAGATCCTGCGCTTCGGCAAGTTCCTGGCCGTGTTCCAGCCGATGCCGAACGATCCGGGCAAGACGGTGGTGACCGCCTACATGGCCCTGGCCATCAAGGGCGATGTCCTCGACCGCAAGGCCGAGTACGCCCGGGTCCCGGTCCTGAAGAACCTGCTGCCCGCGCAGGTGCTGATGGGCAATTCGAGCTTCAACACCGGCACCTCGATCAGCGCCGGCCTGCCGGTCTATGCCCGGAACCGGATCACGACCTTCGCGGACGCCCTGACGAAGCGCTGAGCGCGCTGCGTCACATCCCGCGATTGCCGATCGTCGGCAGGGTCGGCTGCGTGTAGGCGCGGTTCACGTCCCGCCGCGATTGCGTGCCGTTGGTGTTGGCGGCGGCCCGGTAATTGTCGAGGTTGAAGCTCTCGGCGAGGCCGCTGCGGGAATCGGGACCGTCGGTGGCGCAGGCGCCCAGGCCGCCGATCATCAGCGCGGAGAGGACGAGGAGGGTGAAACGCATGACATGTCCTGGCGGAGACCGAATCCGGCCGGTGACTGGGTCTTGGCCGTCGGTGATCGAACGAACGATCGGCAAGACATGGTCAGAGCCGCGAAGGTCCCGTCAAGGGCATGCGCGCCGCGTGAAGCCGTTCCGCCGCCTCCGATGCATGGCCGCCACGGAAAATCCACCACACCCCCGGTTTGCCGCGGATAGGCCCGGGCAATGGTGTTGAACGCGGCCGAGACCCCCTGGCGCATCCGGGAGCTTTCGGGCGACAACGATCGGCGATGAGCAACGTCTTGCCCTTCCGACCGCGCCCGACGGTCCCACGCCTCGCCCGCTGCGAAGTCGTGACCGTGGCCGGCGACATCCTGACCCTGCTGGAACAGCTCGAGGATGTGAGCGCGCGCGCCGCCGCGATGGGTCGGCCGGCGCGCGAGGTCGAGCAGACGGTGCAGCACCTCCTCGACGCGGTGAGCGCGGTCGAGCGCGCCCTCGACTGCATCGGCGAGGGCGAGCAGTCCGCGCCGGCCTGACGAGGGTCCGCGATCGCGGCGCGATGTTCCGGCGCCGGGGCTTCACCCGACCCCCTCCATCCCGCGGCGCCCGTGTCAGCGGGCCCCCAACGAGTCCCTCAGCAAAGACTGCGATCCCTGGAGCCCTCCTCCGGGGGCTCCGCTGCGCCCCCGATGGACGCGCGCGTCCGATGCCAGCCTTGCCGAGCCTCGGGTATGGCCTCGGCAGAACCAGTTTCGCGCAATCTAATCTTCCCGCTCCGCAGCGAATAAGGCACATCTCGTTGGAGATCCGAATCGGCACTGCACAGCGGCACGATTTCGGAACCCAATCCCACAGCTTGCGGTTGAAGGTCCGATGCTCGCTCCGGGCGTCGGTTCCGGAGGGCGTTATGAGGCTTCGCACGGGCGGCATCGCGGCTGTCGTCGCCGCGGGTTTAGTCATCGGGATCGGTGCCCGCGCCGAAGCGGCCGAACTCGGCTTCCTCGAGATGCTCTTCGGCGCCCGGCCGGCGCCGCAGCAGGTCCAGCCGTCGCCAGCCCCCGCCCTCGACAGCCCGGCCGGGCGCCGTGACCGGCCGCGTCTCGGGGCGGCCCGCCGGCGTCTTCAGACGCGCTATGCGGCTCTCCCGGTCAAGATCCGTGTGAAGGACTCGGAGGTCGGCCCCCGCCAGACCCCGCTCGACATGAAGGACGGCGCCGCCTCGGCGCTCCTGCAGGACGAGACGCTGAGGCCGGGCGACATCGTCGTGCTGAATTCCGGCGCGCGGGTCTTCACCGGCAGTTCGGACACGCGCCACGCATTGCGGGATTTCGCGCCGGTGCAGGGCTCGCGCTTCGTGAGCAGCAACACCCGCAAGGTCCTTGCCGGCCTCTTCACGCCAGTCGGCTCGCGGCCAGCCCAGGAGGCGCATCGTATGATGGCGCGCGCGAGCGCTGCCGTGGCGCCCATCGCGACGCCCATGCCCGCGCAGAGGACCGCCATGCGGATCATCAATCCCTGGCTGAGCGGGCAGTGACGCAAGCGGAACTCAGAAGAACCGCTCCTTGATCACGATCGTGTCGCCCGGCCGGACCGAATAGGTCATCGGCACGATGCCGGATACCAGGTTCCCGCCCGTGTCGCGGGTGAGGACGGCGTAGTCCCGGGCGGCGCGCGGGCCGAAGCCGGCCGCGATCGCCACCGCCGTTTCGACCGTCATGCCGTTCACGAACGGGTACTGACCGGAGGTTGTCACCTCGCCGAGGATGTAGAACGGCCGGTAGGCGTCCACCTCCACCGTGACGTGCGGCTCGCGGACGAAGCCGGAGGCGAGCTTGGCCTCGATCGAGCGAGCGGCCTGCCCGGTGGTCTGGCCGCCGACCTGGACGACGCCGATCAGCGGCATCGCGATCCGCCCTGCCCCATCCACCGCGTAAATGTTCGACAGGTTGTCCTGGCCGAAGACGATCACCCGCAACTTGTCACCCGCCGCGAGGGTGTAACGGGCGGCGATCGAGCCGGTGCCGGTGGCATCGAGCTGGTCGGTTCGGAAGGTCGGACGCAGGCATCCGCCGAGCGCCAGAGTCGTGCCGAGGGAGAAGAGAAGAGCGCGCCGGTTCATCACCATCGCCGTCATGGATGCGGTTGACGGTTGGTCTAGGCGGTTAAGGTTAACGAAATCTGATCACCATCGCGGGGTCCGGCGCGTTTGTTGAGACGCGAACGTCTTAACTCTTGAGCAACCTTAATATCCGCTAATAGCTGCCGGGCGGCTCTACGTGCTGCCGGTCTGCCCCCGCGCTCAGAGCGTCCGCATGTCCCGTCTCCGTCAACGCTCGATCGAAGCCCCGCCCAGCGCCCAGGACGGCCTCGGCCTCGCCCAGGTGCCGCGCATCCTGCGCCGCTCGCTGGGCTGGATCGTCGGGCCGACGTTGGTCGTCGCCCTGGGTGCGACCGTCTTCGTCAACGTGGTCAGCCCCCGCTACACCGGTGAATCGAAGCTCCTCCTCGAGAGCCGGGATCCGGCCTTCGCCCGGACGGCCCAGGAACGGGGCGACCAGCTCGTGCCGATCGACGAGCAGGCGGTGGCGAGCCAAGTGCAGGTCGTCATGTCGCGCGATCTCGCCCGGGAGGCGATCCGCCGCCTCAAGCTCGTGGGCAATCCCGAATTCGATCCCGGGGCGGCCACCATCGGCCCCGTACAGCGCGTGCTGATGATGCTCGGGATCGGGGCCAATCCCCTCGACCGCCCGGCGGAGGATCGCGTCCTCGACGCCTATTTCGACCATCTGCTGGTCTACCCAGCCGGCAAGTCGCGCATTCTGACGATCGAGTTCCGCGCGAAGGATGCAGTGCTGGCCGCCGAGGCCGCCAACACCATCGCGCGGCTCTACATCTCGTCCCTGGAAGCCGACAAGGTCGACACGGCGCGCTACGCGTCGACCTGGCTCGGCGGCAACATCGACGGGTTGCGCAAGCGCGTCGCCGAAGCCGAGGGGAAGGTCGAGGCCTTCCGCGCCAAGAACGGTTTGATCGGCAGTGCCGGGTCCACCGGGCACCCGCTCAACGCACAGCAGCTCGGTGAGCTGTCCAGTCAGCTTTCCTCGGCCCGCATCCTGAAGGCGGACCTGACCGGCAAGGTGAAGGCCATCCGGGAGCTGATCAAGGACGGGCGGGCTTTCGAGATCCCGGACGTTGCCAACAACGAGGTGATCCGGCGCATCGTCGAGAACCGCATCGCCGTGCGGGCGCAGCTCGCCCTCGAATCGCGGACACTCCTGCCGGCCCATCCCCGCATCAAGGAACTCAACGCCCAGCTCGAGGATCTCGACGCGCAGATCAAGGCCTCCGCCGAGCGCGTGGTGCGCACCATGGAGAACGATGCCAAGATCGCCGGCGCCCGGGTCGAGAGCCTCCAGGTGGCCGTCGACGGCCAGCAGGACGTGGTCGTCCGCGGCAATTCCAGCGAGATCCAGCTGCGCGCCCTGGAGCGCGAGGCCAAGGCGCAGCGCGAGCAGCTCGAATCCTACCTGTCGCGCTACCGCGAGGCCGCGGCCCGCGACGGCGAGGCCGCCACCCCGGCCGACGCCCGGATCGTGTCCCGGGCCGTCACCCCGGAGGTGCCGTCCTTCCCGAAGAAGCTGCCGATCGTGGCCTTCGCGACGCTGCTGACGCTAATGCTCACGGCCGGCGCCGCCATCGCCCGTGCCTTGCTGGCGGAGTCGGCTCGGACCGCGGCTAACCGGGACGGTGCATTCGATCCGGCGCAGGACCGTCAGCGCCGCGAACCAATCCTGGAGCGGCCGCTCTTCGCCTTCCCGGAGGCCATGCCGCCCGCCGGCTGGACGCAGCCGTCCGAAGCCGAAGCCGCCCTGCAGCCGCCGCCTGCGGTGGCAGCCGTGGCCGCCCCGGAAGACTTCGATCTGGCTCCGCTGATCGCGCGGCTCACCGCTGGCCCCCGGGCCGAGGGTGCGGCCGCCGGCCGTCGGATCCTGATCATGGAGACCGACGAGACCAACGGCGTGCCGGGCCTGTCCGCCGCCCTGATCCGCGCCCTGGGCGAGGCCGGGACCCTCGTCTCCGTGGCGCTAAACGCCGGACGTCCCGACGACACCCTCGGCTTCACCGATCTGGTCGCCGGCGAGGCAGCCTTCCTCGACGTGATTCAGGCCGAGCGCGACAGCGGCCTGCACCGGATCGAAGCCGGACGCCGCGCGAACGCGGTTCTGTTCGACGAGGCCGATGCGCTGACGCTCACCTTCGAGGCGATGGCGGAGGCTTACGACTGGGTGGTCTGCTGCCTTCGCGCCGCCCCAGGCGCCGTCGATCTCCTCGAACTGACGGCCGGCTACATGGACGCGGTGGTGATCGCTTCGAACGCCTCGGCGGAAGACCCGGCACTCGCCGACCTCTACGCCATCGCCCAAGGGGCGGGCGCCGGACAGATCGTGGTGGCGCAGGACCGGCCGGCCTCGGCCACGCGCAACGCGGGCGGCGCCATGCTCGACCGCGACGCGGCGTGACGCTTAGCGCGTCGTCGCCGAACTCGGACGACGCGCCGATGACGCGACCACCGGTGTCGCAAGAGTAGGACCCGATCACCGGGACGGAGCTTCAGGCCCCGCGCAGCCGCCGCAGCCTCTGGAGGGCGGAAAACAGGCGCGGGTCCCGCTTGATCCGTCGCTTGGCCCGGGTCAGACCCTGCCGGACCAACCCGTAGGTTCGTCCCGCCAGGGTGACCGGCACGATCGCCTCCACGAGGCCGATCGTCTCGTCGCAGATGCTGGCCTTGTAGCGGGCCTCGCCGACCCCGAGGTCGAAGCCGAGCCGTCCCCGTGCCGCCTGGTCGCGAACGAGGTGTTGCAGCAGAAGATCGCCGGGGCTGAAGCGGGCGATCTCGGGATCCGAGTCGAACGCGGTCATCATGCCGCTGTACCGCCGCTCGCTCACCGCGCCGCCGAAGGTCGCCAGGACCCGCCCGCTCTCGGCGAGGCAGAGGGCGTGGATCTCCAGCGCCGGATCCGGGCCGGCGGCGGCGCTGCTCAGGAAAGCGCGGATCGCGGGATCGGCATAGGGGTCGGCCACGCCCATTCCAGCGAACCGCGCCGCCTTCTGCGCATAGAACGCCGCCAGGAACTGCTCGGCCTCGCCTTGCGTCTCGGCCCGGCGATAGGCGACCGGACCTCTCGCCTCCACGAGACGCTTCTCCTTGGAGCGGAGCTTCTTCCGGGCATCGGCGCTGAAGACCCGGCGGAGTGTCGCCTCCGGATCGGGTCCGAGCATCAACCCGTAGCCATCGCTCGCCTCGGGCTCGCCGCCCGCCGCGAACGGATTGACCGAACCCTCCCAGGTTCGGGGCTGATGCTGGAGGGCATAGACATCGATGCCGGCGGAGCGACCGGCGCCGACCAGAGCCGCCGTGATGTCGCCGATCGATATCGCTGCGGCATCGCGGCTCGCGAACAGCGGCAGGTGATAATTGGCGTGGGTGTCGCCCACGGTGCGGGCGACGCGTAGACCGAACTCCCGATGCAGGGTCAGCGGCAGGAGGATGCGGGCGCGGCCATCTCTGTCCCGCAGGACCACGATCCGGGCCCTGTCCATCTGCCCGCGCGCCCGCAGATAGGCCATCGTCCAGTCGAAGCGCTGATAGGGGGTCTGAAGGCTCGCGGGGTCACTCTCGATCCGGCGCCAGACGGCCTCGGCCGCCGCCGGATCGTGGATGATCTCCGCGGTGAGCATCACTCCCGACGGAGCATCGATCATGTCCGTCCCCGTCGCCTGGACGCCGAGCGCCATCGTCCGAAACCCCTGCTGGACCACGTGCGGTCGCCTGTTGAGCAGAGATGTTCGCCGCTATCCACTGAACAGGCGGTGACCTCAGCGCTTCGCGATGCAAATCGCGTTCGTCCGATACGGTCAAACCGGTACCGTGGCTAATACAAACTTCCTGGACTTGCGACGCGCCATCGACGCTTTCCAGTTTGTTTACCGCGCCGCACGCAGGGTGCCGGTCTTGGGCCGATCGGCCCGTTCGGTTCGAGGCCATGCTGTCGTCGCGCACCAAACATCGGGTCTTCGCGACCGGGTTCCGCGCGATTCAGGCCGTCGGGGCGGATCGTTGGTTGACCCCGGCCTCGCGCGGGCTGGGCGTCATCCTCACCTTCCACCATGTCAGCCCGGACCCGGTCCAGGCCTTCGCCCCGAACCGGCTCCTGTCCATCACCCCCGACTTCCTCGATCTCACCCTGCGTGAGCTCGATGCCCGCGGTTTCGAGGTGATCGGCCTCGATGCCGTGCCGGAACGCCTGGCGGAGCCGGATTACGGTCCGCCCTTCGCGGTGCTCACCTTCGACGACGGCTACCGGGATAACGTCACGCATGCGCGTCCGGTGCTGGAGTGCCACAGCGCGCCCTGGACGCTGTTCGTTACCAGCGCCTTCGCCGACCAGACCGGCCGCCTGTGGTGGATCGAGCTGGAACGCGCCATCGCGCGGCTCGACCGCGTGCGGGTCGGCCTTGGATCGCGCAGCGTCGACCTTCCGGCCCGCAGCCCGCAGGAGAAGGCGCTCGCCTTTGATGCGCTCTATCGCGATCTGCGCGGCGGCGGCGAGGCAGAGATGCTCGCTCGGATCGCCGATCTCTGCTGCCAGGCCGGGTTCGCACCGGGGCAAATCGCGTCCGAAGTGTGCCTGTCCTGGGCGGAGTTGCGCGCCCTGGCGGCCGATCGCGCGGTCACCATCGGCGCGCACACGGTGAGCCATCCGATGCTCGCCAAGCACCCGGCGGAGATCGCCGCCCGCGAATTGGCCGAGGGGCGCGCGCGGATCGAGGCGGAACTGGGCCGGCCCGTCCGGCACGTCTCCTATCCGGTCGGCGATCCAGGTTCGGCGGGGCCGCGGGAATTCGCGCTGGCGCAGGACCTGGGCTTTGCCACCGCGGTGACCACCCGACCCGGCCATCTCTTCGCCGGTCATGCGGGCCACCTGCACGCCCTCCCCCGGGTGTCTGTGAACGGCTGCCACCAATCGCGGGCGGCTCTGGCCGGCCTCCTGTCCGGCGTGCCGTTCCTTGCCTGGAATCGCGGCCGGCGCCTCAACGTCGCCTGACGGGGTTCCAAGGTCGGGACGAGGCGCTGCGCCTGTGAGGAGGCAGGGATAGACGCACGGCATCGAGCCGGACTCCCACACGAACCTCCGCACCCGCACGTGCCGAAGCGCAGGCCTCGAAGGCGGCCTCCTGGGATCGCGGGTCGTTCTGGCGACCGTCGTCGAGGCCCGCAGCCGCGGACGCCTCAGGATGGGAACCAGTGCGGACGACCGTGCCCGGTGATGGGTCTGCGAAGCGCGTTCCGGAACCGCTCTACCGCCGCCGCCGGTGCCGGTAGCCCGTCGAGAACGAGGCGTATTGCCGGCCGCGATGCGACCGGTAGCGGCGGCGGCCGCTCGAACCGGTATCGGCCGCCTCCTCGATCTGCGGGATCGCCTCGGCCATCGCGGCCGCCGGTGTCTGCGAGGTATCGGCGGATGCGTAGCCACCGGCCACGTTCTTGGCCGCGGGCCCGAACATCGCCAAGCATTGGTTGTAGGCGAGGTCGTTCTTCAACCGCTCGCATTCGCCGATCGACCGCGGCGTTCCCTGGGCCAGGGCCGGCAGGGGTGCGAGCAGCACGATGAGGGCAGCCAGAGGCGTTAGGCGCATGAGGGGAAGGAGCACGACGCGGGTGTCTCGGATGCGGACGCCCGGGTTTGTGAACCCCGAGTGCGGCGAAATCGAGGGTTGGCCTCAGCGGTCGGGCCGCTCCATCCACCGGATCAGCGGCATCAGCGGGAAGATCCAGGCGATGCCCAGGATCGAGTAGAGCACAGCCTGCACCGCTGCCGGCGTTTCCGCGATGCGGCTATCGGCCAGCGCCATCGCCAAGGGGCCATAGAGGCAGACGAAGGCGAGGATCGCGAGGGTGCCGATCAGGGTGCGGGTGCGACGGCGCATTGCGTCTCTTGCGGTTGGTTCGGCGGGCCTGATGCACGAGGGCTACCGATCCGGCCTGCGCTTGGCAACGGACGCTCTGCCGCGGCCTGCGGCGCCGCCGACGTTGCTGCCGTGGCGCGCATATCCTAACCCCGGCACGGGGTTCGGGGTATCCTGGCCCGGGGAAGGGATCCGCATGGTCATGAGAGTCGGGGGCGGGCAGCGATCGGGCGCGGTGCGCACGTGGCTTTACGTGATCGCCGCGTTGGTGGTGGCCATGGTGGCGGTCGGCGGCGCGACCCGGCTGACGGGCTCGGGCCTGTCGATCACCGAGTGGCGGCCGGTCACGGGGGCGATCCCGCCCCTCTCTGAGACGGATTGGGCGACCGAGTTCGCCAAGTACAAGGATACGCCGCAATACAGCATCCTCAACCAGGGGATGGGCTTGTCGGCGTTCAAGGTCCTCTATGGCTGGGAATGGGGGCACCGCCTGCTCGGCCGGCTGATCGGCCTCGTGTTCTTTCTGCCCTTGATCGTGTTCTGGTGGCAGGGCCGGATCAGCCGACGCCTCGGGTTCGGCCTCCTCGTCCTCGGCGTGCTCGGCGGGCTGCAGGGCGCGATCGGATGGATCATGGTCGCCTCCGGCCTTCAGCCCGGAATGACCGCGGTGGCGCCGCTCAAGCTCGCCCTCCACCTCACTACGGCCAGCCTGATCCTGGCCGGCCTCGTCTGGCTGGCGGCGGGGGAGCGCGGGGCGATGCCGGAGCCGGCACCGGCGCGACTGCGCGCGACCGCGATGCTCCTGCCGGTCCTGATCCTCGTTCAGATCTTCCTGGGCGGTCTCGTCGCCGGCTCGCATGCGGGCCTCGTCTACAACACCTGGCCCAGCATGGATGGGGCCCTCGTGCCGACCGCGGACGCCCTCTTTGCCATTCGCCCCTGGATCGAGAATTTCGTGGACAATCACGCCCTGGTTCAGTTCGACCACCGGGTGACCGCCTACCTCGTGATCCTTGTGGCGATCCTGCACGCCGTGGATGCGCGGCGCACGGGGCCGTCGGGCGCATTCGGACGCGCCGCCGGTGTCACCGCCCTGGCTTTGGCACAGGCGATGCTGGGGATCGCCACGCTGCTCCTCGCGGTCCCGCTCTGGGCAGCGCTCGCCCATCAGGTCATGGCCATGGCTGTCCTGACCATGGCGACCGTCCACGCCCGGCTCAGCCGCGGATGGCGCCGCGGGGCCGGCCGGGCTCGGGCCGCGGCCGCTGAGACGCCCCTCGGTTTCGAGGGCCTTGTCGGACGCGGAATCTAGTCATTCGTGCAGTGCGGAAGCGGCACCGCATTGCACGATATCTACAACCACTTCGCAAATTCCTTGGGACAACTCCACGTCGGTACTCTGCACGGGGAACGATCAAGACGTCTCACGCTTTAGACTGCAAGCGTTGCGGGAGGCCCTCGGATGTCTCTGGCGGAAGATGGTCGGCCGGTTTCCCTCACGTGGCATTACACGCCAAGGGAGATCGTGGCGGACGGCGTGATCCACGGGCTTGGCGTCGTGCTCGGCTTGGCCGGTGCCGTAGCCTTGGTCACGACAGCGTTGACGGCGCATCTCGGCATGGGCGAGCGGATCGCCGTCGTCGTCTACGCGACAGCCCTGGTGTTGATGCTGGGTGTCTCGGCACTCTACAACCTGTACCCGGTGAGCCCACGGAAATGGCTGCTGCGCCGGGCCGACCACGCCCTGATCTACCTGATGATCGCCGGCACCTACACGCCGCTCGTCGCCCTCGTCGGGTCCGGACCGCGCGCCTACGCGCTGCTGGCGTTGATCTGGGCCGTGGCCTCGGTCGGGATCGCCGTCAAACTGCTCCTGCCCGGACGCTTCGACCGGCTCTCCATCGCGCTCTATCTGATGCTCGGATGGAGCGGCCTCTTCGCCTACGAATCGGTGATCGCGAGCCTTCAGCCGACCGCACTTTGGCTGCTTGCCATCGGCGGAGCGCTCTACTCGATCGGGGTCCTGTTCCACATCTGGCGGACGCTGCCGTTCCAGAACGCGATCTGGCACGGCTTCGTTCTGGCAGCCACGGCCTGCCATTACGGGACCATCTGGGCCAGCCTCAACGGCCTACCGATGACATGACTTGTTTTCGGCCATGTAAAACTCTGCTTACCTTCTCGATGAAAAGCATGCGGCCAACTGGTCGGCTTTAAGAGCCTCGCGACCACCGGTGCAGCACAAATCCCGGGACTGATTTTACCGGGAGCATTGCCGTGGTCGGCAAGTCGAATGACGATCGTATCGTCCAGCGTTATCGGATTTTGCACGTCTTCCGAGCCCCGGTCGGCGGCCTGTTCCGTCATGTGTTGGATCTCGCACGCCTCCAAGCCGCGGCCGGACACGCCGTGGGGATCGTCTGCGACTCCACGACCGGCGGCGCGCGCGGCGAGCGGGCCCTGGCCGACCTGATGCCCAGCCTGGAACTCGGCCTCGTGCGGATCCCGATGCGGCGTAACCCGCACCGGTCCGACTGGACCTGCCTGAAGGCGGTGGCTCGGCGGGCCGCCGCGGTGGGCGCCGAGGTGATCCATGGGCATGGGGCGAAGGGCGGCGCCTTCGCGAGGCTTGCCCCGGGAAGCTCGGCGATCCGGACCTACACGCCGCACGGCGGCAGCTACAATTATCGGCCGGGCACCCCACTCCATCGGCTCTACATGGGCGCCGAGGCGGTTCTCGCCCGCCGAACCGACGCGTTCCTGTTCGAGAGCGAGTACGTCGCCGGGCGGCACCGGACCTTCGTCGGTGGCCCCGAGCGGGTGACGCGCATCGTCCACAACGGCATCGCGGAGGCGGAGTTCGCTCCGATCGAGCGCGTCGATGAGCCCTTCGATCTCCTCTATGTCGGCGAACTGCGCGAGGCGAAAGGTCTTCCATACCTGCTCGATGCCCTCGTCCAGCTCCGGGCCGAGGGCCGGCCCCTGCGCCTGTTGATGGTCGGCTCCGGGCCGGATGCCGAGATCCTGCGCCAGAATGTCGATCGGCTCGGCCTGGCCAGCGCGGTCTCCTTCGAACCGCCGCAGGCGATCCGCTCCGTGCTGGCGCGGGGACGCATCCTGGTCGTCCCGTCCCTCGCGGAATCCCTGCCCTACGTGGTCCTGGAGGCTGCGGCCGCGGCGCAGCCGCTCGTGGCCACGCGGGTCGGTGGGATCCCCGAGATCTTCGGTGGCGCCGCCGGCGACCTCGTCCCGCCACGGGATCCCGCGGCCCTCGCCGCCGGCATCCGGCGGGTGCTCGACGACGCGCCCGAGGTGCTCGACGCCCGCGTCCGTGCGCTCAGCGCCACGATCCGGCAGCGCTTTTCCCTCGAGCGGATGGGCAGCGAGGTCATCTCCGGTTACGCCGCGGCGTTCCAGGCCCGCGCGGATCGCCGCAACGTCGAGGCCCGGGAGATCGCCGGCGCGCGGACGGCCTGATCCACCGAGGCGGCGTGTCGCTCGGTCACCGTGAGCCGGAGCGATGCGCGACGCCGGGACGACCGGAGGACCGGATCCGACGGGAAAATCGTCGCGGGCGGATCGCCTTTAAGTCTTCAGACAACGCCCCGTGCGACGCTGCGATGGAGAAGCCGCAGACTGCCGCGGGAGGAGCCGAGCGATGAGTGCCTTCGACATCCGCGATCTCCTGGAAGCCGCCGGCCCTCTCCAGGCGCAGCCATCGCCCCACGACGATGGCCCGGTGCCTCTTGCCGAGATCTCCCGATCGGGCGCGCCTGCGGTGTCGCCGGTCGTGGTGGCTGGGCTGGTGCGGGCGGCGGAATGCACCCTGATCTTCGGCCTCGGCGCGCTCCTGCACCTGCTGATGCTGCGCGGGTTGGTCCCGTTCGGGGTGACCTATGCCGGGGCGATCGGGCTCGTCGCGATCCTCACGGTCGCGCTGGTCCAGGCCGCCGGCGGCTATCGGATCTCCGCCTTCCGTGCCTTCGCAAAGAGCGCGATCCGTCTGATCGCCGCGTGGTCACTGACCTTCCTGATGGTCGCCGCCGGGCTGGTTCTCGCCAAGGTGGCCGACCACTACTCGCGCCTGTGGCTCGCGACGTTCTACGGCACCGGCCTCACCGCTCTCCTGACGGGGCGCTTCCTCCTGTTCCGCGTGATCGAGGCGCAGACCCGGGCGGGACGCTTCGACCGGCGCACGGCGATCGTCGGCGGCGGCAAGCCGGCGGAAGATCTGATCGCCGCTCTGGAGACGCAGAGCGAGAGCGGCATCCGCATCGTCGGGGTGTTCGATGATCGCAACACCGACCGTTCGTCCGATGTGGTGGCCGGGCATCCGAAGCTCGGCAACGTCGACGACCTCGTGGCCTATGCCCGTCACGCCCGCCTCGACCTGATCGTCTTCACGATCCCGATCACCGCCGAGAACCGCATCCTCCAGATGCTGGCCAAGCTCTGGGTGCTGCCGATCGACATCCGCCTGTCGGCGCACGCCGCCAAGCTGCGCCTACGGCCGCGCAGCTACTCGTATCTCGGCTCGGTGCCGGTGCTCGACGTCTTCGACAAACCCATCGCCGACTGGGACGTCGTGGTGAAGGCGCTGTTCGACCGCTGCGTCGGATTGGCGATGCTGCTCGCCCTGGCGCCGATTTTGATCGCGGTGGCGCTCGCGGTTCGCCTGACCTCGCGCGGGCCGGTCCTGTTCCGCCAGAAGCGCCACGGCTTCAACAACGAGCTGATCGAGGTCTACAAGTTCCGGTCGA
>CAXTCV010000003.1:17411-68640 GCA_964242725.1 uncultured Methylobacterium sp. | reverse complement strand
GTGTGACGGGGCGTGAGGCCCCTGTAACGTTTTGTGACAATGCCCTGTCCGGCGTTGTCGGACCGGCCGGCCTCCGTATGTTCGGGGCATGAGCGACGGACCGACCCTCGTCATCGTCGAGGACGATGCCGACATCCGCACCCAACTCGCCGGATACCTGGAGGGCGAGGGTTTTCGCGTGATCGGCGTCGACGGGGGGGCGAGCCTCGACCGCCACCTCGCGGCGGGCCCGCCCCCGGACCTGATCGTCCTCGATTGGATGCTGCCGGGGGAGGACGGCCTGTCGATCTGCCGGCGCCTGCGCGAGGCGGGCGGTCCGCCCATCGTGATGCTGACCGCCAAGGACGAGGACATCGACCGGGTGCTCGGCCTGGAGATGGGCGCCGACGACTACGTCTCGAAGCCGTTCAACCCGCGCGTGCTGCTCGCCCGCATCCGCGCCGTCCTGCGCCGGGTCCACGGCAACGGCGCCCCGGCGGCCGAGAATGCCGCCGAGCCGCTGGGCGTGGCCGACCTCGTCGTCGACCTCGCGGCACGCCGGGTGACGGTCGGCGCGGCGCGGACCGAGATTCCCCTCACCAGCGCCGAGTACGACCTGCTGCACTGCTTCGTCACCCGGCCGCAGCGGGTGCTGTCGCGCGACCAGCTCCTCGATTGGACGCGCGGCCGGACGGCCGACGCCTTCGACCGCACCATCGACGTGCAGGTGAGCCGGCTGCGGCACAAGCTCGACGCGTCCGGCAGCACCGCGTCGGCGCTGCTCAAGACGGTGCGCAACGCCGGCTACATCCTGGCCGCCCCCGTGAAACCGGCCCGGTGATGGCGCGCGTCGGCCTGCTCGGCCGGATCATGCTGATCCTGCTCGGCGCGCTCTCGCTGCTGGTGCTCGCCACCGTCGCGGTGGACAAGTGGCAGCGGCACGAGGAGGCTTCGCCCTACGCCACGCGCTTCCCCCGCATCGACCAGGCCGCCGGCATCATGACCCTGCTGCGGGACGCGGATCCCGCACAACGCCCGGCGATCCTGAGGGCGCTGAACGGCGAGGCGCTGAGGACCGAGATCACGGACACGCCTCCGCCCGAGACCGCGTTGATCCGGGAGCCGCGCCTCGAAGCGCGCCTGCGTCGCCTGACGGACGATACGGATGGGCGCGTCCGCGCCTTCACCGATGTCGACCTGCTGCGCCGGGGTGTCGACCCGGCGGACGTCGCGAATGCCGACAGTCGGAAAGTGATGGGCCGGCTGGCGACCGCCACCTACGCATTGCCCGACGGCCGGACCGTGGTCGTCTCCGCCATCGCGCGCCACCGCTCGCTGATGCCGTGGCTGCTCGGCCAGCCGCTGAGCCTGTGGGTGGCCGTCCTCGGCGCGGTGGTCGCCGGCCTCGTCCTCGTCGGCACCCGCCACGAGCTCGCGCCGCTGCGACGCCTGACCGATACGGTCACCCGGTTCGACGGCCGTGCGCCGGAGCCGGCCGCCGCACCGCAGGGCGCCCCCGAGATCCGGCGGCTGTCCCGCGCGGTCCAGGACATGCAGGAGCGCATCGTCGGCCTGCTCGGCGAGCGCTCCCTGCTGATCGGTGCCATCTCCCACGACCTCAAGACCTACCTGACGCGCCTGCGGCTCCGGGCCGAGGGCGTGGCCGAACCGGAACGCCGGGAGCGCCTGGTCGACGATCTCGACGCGATGGCGGCGCTGCTCGACACCTCGCTCGGCTTCGCCCGCGGCACCGCGGTCCAGGTGGGGCGGACCCCGGTCGACCTCGCCGACCTCGTTGCGGTCGAGGTCGCCGAGCACGCCGCACAGGGCGCATGCATCACCTTGACCGGCGAGGACGTGCCGGATGCGGTGGTGGCCGGCGACGCGGTCGCCCTGCGTCGCGTCGTGGCGAACCTCACCGGGAACGCCGTCAAGTTCGGGCGCTCCATCGTCTCCGTCGCGGTGGAGCGCGCGGGATCGACCTGCCGAGTCATGGTGGAGGACGACGGGCCGGGCATCCCCGCGTCCGAGCGCATGGCGGTGTTCAGCCCGTTCCACCGGGTGGAGCGGTCCCGCAACCGGCAGACCGGCGGCACCGGCCTCGGGCTCGCCATCGCCCGGCAGATCGCAGAGGCGCATGGCGGCACCGTCGTGGTCGAGGCGGCCGCCCTCGGGGGCGCCCGGCTCGTCCTGACCCTGCCCGCCATCGGCTGAGCGCCGGGACCGTCGTTACAAAACGTTGCCGCGACGCGTCCGCCCGTCACATCCGGGACGGAGCCCGGGACGATCCTGCCCTCATCGGTCGCGGCCCCAAATCCAGCCCCAAGCGTCGGCACCGCGACCCCTCACGAGAGCAGACAGGGATTCATCGATGCTGAAGATCCTCGCGCCGGCGGCCCTCCTGGCCGCCCTGGCGGTTCCGGCCGTCGCGTCGCCCCTGATCCAGGACGCCGTGTCCGACGGGTCGGACGGCGCCCGGATCATCCAGGTCTACGGCGGCTGCGGGCCCTATGGTCACCGCGGTCCCTACGGCGGCTGCCGGACCGGCGGGCAGTGGGGCGGCTATGTCCGCGGGCGTTCCTGCCCGGCGGGCTTCCACATCGGGCCCTACGGCCGCCGCTGCTGGCCGAACTGAACCCCGTTGCCCGTTCCCCCGACCGCGCGTCCGGTCCTGTGCGGGGCGCCTATGGGGCGCGACAGGATCGCCACCGACCGCTCGCCGCTCGCCCTCGTCGGAGGGTTTCCTGACCGGCACGGGTGCCGAAGCCCGCGACGGGTGCGGACCCGGCATCCACCGTGGCGACGACGGCTGGTGCCGGCCCAATCTCGTCTCGCGCCCCTCCGCCGACGCGCCGGTCTCTCGCGGCTTCGGCTATCGCCGCTGGCGTGGCGGCCCCCGCTGGCCCTAGGGGCTACCATGACCGGTGGCATCGGCATTGCGCGCGGCACGGTGGCCATCGCTGGGGCGGCCTCCGCCGTGCCAGCTGGCACCATCGCGGGTGACGCGCGCGTGCCCCGAATACCCTGCCAGCCCCGTCGAGAAGCCGGGCCTTCCAGGTCGTGATCGGGTTGGGATGGACATCGCGCAGTGCCGGGCCCGTTCGGCCAGCGCCACCGTCGCCCTGAGGGCGCGCAGGGGGTTTTCGCCGGTGGCTCCGGCGCGATCGCCGGCCCATCGTCGCTCCTGATCCGCAGCCATCCTGGCGGCCCTCGGACAGGAATTCCACTCAGCCCCGGTGTGCGGATCCCCCAGGCCACCTCCGGGCCCGATGTCCTGTTGCGGGAGCCTCCGGCAGGCGCGTTCGTTGTGGCGGCGGATAGCTACGGGCAACGGGCGGCCGAAGGGCATGAAAGGCTTCTGGGACACCATGCTTCGTTTCACCATCGTGCGGTCCAGGACCGTCACGTGGATGAGCGCCGGCTTCGCCGCCCTCATCGTGATGACCGCGCTGGCGATTGCGGGATTCCTGTACCGTCAGCACGGCAGCGACGCGGTGCGCCACACGGTGGAGGTCGATGCCCGCCTCGCGCGGGTCCTGTCCGCCCTGCAGGACACAGAGACCGGTCAGCGCGGCTTCGTGATCAGTGGCGACGCGAGCTTCCTCGCCCCGATGCTGGCCGGACGGGCGAGCTTCGCCCGCAACCTCGATACCGTGCGCGCGCTCGTGGACGACAACCCGGAGCAGCTCGCCCAACTGGCGCGGCTTCGCGCCCTCGCGGTGCAGTTCGAGCGGGAACTCGACGGCGTCATCGCCCTGCGCCGCGCCGGCGACGTGGCCGGTAGCGCGCGGCTCGTCACCGAGGGTCGGGGCAAGGCGACCATGGATGCCATCCGCGACATGGTCCGCGCGATGGAGGAGCACGAGGCCGCCCTGCTGGACGCGCGGCAGGCGGCGGTCGCGCGCATCGCCTTTGCCGTCTGGGCGGCGGTCGCCGCCGTCGTGACCCTCCTCGTGGTCCTCGCAACCACGGCGGTCCGGGAGGCCGGGCGGCGGGCCAGCCTCGCACGGTTCCTGCCGGAGGAGCTGTCCGACAGGCTCGCCGATGCGGACGATACCCTCCGGGCCGGTCGCAGGCAGAACGCCGCCGTGGCGTTCGTCGACATGCGCGGGTCGACGACACTGGCCGAGAACCTCGACCCGCACGAACTGTCGGTCTTCCTCACGTCGTTCCGGCGGCGGGTGATGCGCATCGCCCGCCTGCGGGGCGGCGTGGTCGACAAGTTCCTGGGCGACGGTGCGCTCGTCGTCTTCGGCCTGCCCGAGCCGCAGCCGGACG
Source organism: uncultured Methylobacterium sp. (assembly GCA_964242725.1). GTDB lineage: Bacteria > Pseudomonadota > Alphaproteobacteria > Rhizobiales > Beijerinckiaceae > Methylobacterium. Next base: position 64,383 of record CAXTCV010000003.1, on the reverse strand, counting down.
ACGCGGCGCGGGCGCTCGCCTTCGCCAGGGACCTCGTCGAGGTCATCGCCCGCTGGAACGCCAAGGAGGACGGCCACCCCGCGGTTCGCATCGGTGTCGGCATACACTACGGTGATCTGTTCTGCGGCATCATCGGCGAGGATATGCGCCTGGAGTTCACCGTGCTCGGAGACACGGTCAACGTCGCGGCCCGCCTGGAGCAGGCGACGAAGGCCCACGGCGTGCCGATCCTCGTGTCCGAGGCGGCCCGTCGGGCGGCCGGAGCCGCGGCGGGTCATTGGCGCGAGGTCAGCCGGGCGCCCCTGCGCGGCCGGGCGGAGGCCATGGCGTATTTCACCCCGGCAGAACCGGACGCGGGGACCGACCTGGGCGTTCCGGTGCCGCGCCTGGTCGGGGCGGGCGTCTGACCGACGAGAAGGGAGCGAGACCGCCTTGGACGTCATCCACGACGACCCGCCGATGCCGCAGGAGATCGCCAGCGGGTTTTACCCGGCATTCGAGGCGCGGTGGCGGAAGGCAGAGGTCGCGGGACGCCTCGCCATGCTCGCCTTCGTGCTGGTCTGCGCCCTGGGACTCCTCGGGCACGGGCCGTTCAGCGAACGCGACCTCGCCAACGCCGACGGGTCGATCCGCATCCGCTACGAACCGGTCGTGCGCTTCGGCGCTCCGACGATCATCCGGTTCGACACCCGGGTCCCGCCGGGCGGCGACACGGTCGCGGTGACCATCGCGAAGGATCTCGTGGACCAGTTCGGCCTGGAGAGTATTACGCCCCGGCCGGCGACCTGGGAGATCGCCGGCGGCAGCATCCGCCTCGTGTTCCCGATCCAGGCCGGTGAAAGTCGCGCCCTCATCCGCTTCACCGGATCTCCGGCCTTCCGGGGCGGTGTCGACCTCACCGCCCGGCTCGACGCCGGCGAGACCCTGTCCTGGTCGCAATACGCGGTGCCCTGACCATGAACACCGTCCTCAAGGCCGCGGCGGCCTACCTCATCGTCCTCTTCGTCATTCGCCTGATCGGCCGGCGCACGGCCAGCCAGCAGGCGCCCATCGACATGGTGGTGCTGTTCCTGTTCGGCGGCATGAGCGTCAGCGCCATCCTCGGGGACGACCACTCGTTCACCGGGGCCATGAGTGCCCTGTTCACCGTCGGGCTGATGCACGTCTCGGTATCGTGGCTGAAGCTGCGGTTCGTCTGGTTCGAGCGCATCGTGGACGGGACCCCCATCGTGGTCTTCCGCGACGGCGACTGGGACGAGACGAGCATGCGGCGGCTGCGGATGCAGCAGGCCGACGTGCGCACCGCCGCGCGCCAGCAGGGGCTCGACGACCTGGACAAGGTGGCGGTCGCCATCGTCGAACGCGACGGCACGGTGTCGGTCATCGAGAAGGCGTGAGGCCGGAAGCCATCCGCGTCGAGGCGAGGGACGGGACCGCACGCCGGGAGTGGCTGTCCTCGGGACAGTCCCGGGTCCCCGGGGAGCGAGGCCGGGGCCGGAGCCGTTCGAGATCCCCGTGGCCGGCCTGGTCGCGAAGGAGAACCGCCATGACCAGCGGATCAAGGGTCAGGCTGATCGACCACGGGACGACGATGACGCGCGTGACGGGTCCAGCGGCGGTCAGGACCTCGGTGACGGCCTCGACGAGCAAGGTCGGTGTCCCCCTTCACTCAGCCGCGCTTCCCCTCCGGTGCGGCATCGATGGCGTCCTCGCTCGGCAGCACGAAGACCTGGCCCGGATAGATCAGGTCCGGGTCGCGGATCTGGTCCTGGTTGGCGTCGTAGATCGCCGTGTACCGGTCGCCCTCGCCGTAGGTCCGCCTGCTGATCGCCCAGAGGCTGTCGCCACGCTCGATCCGGGCTGTCCTGATCTCCGGCACGAAGACGGCGGCAGGGCTCCCGTGTGGCCCGGACGGATCGCGCACGGTTTCGGCGGATGCCGGCGGCGCCGGCGTCTTGGACATGGGATCCCGTGGCCCGTCCGAGGCCCCCACCATCCGGCCCTGCCGCGGAACCGTCGTCGGTGCGGATGCCATCGGCTGGGCGGTGTTCGGCGCCACCGTCGCGCCTCCGTCCCCGTTCGGGGCCGTTTCCGGTGGTGCCGCGACCGAACGGTCCGCCCCGGCGATCCGGGCGGCATCCGGAACGGAGAGGGGCACCTCCACGCGGCTGCGGACCTTCCCCGATGCGGCATCGACCTGATCGAGCCGGACCTTGTAGTCGCCCGGCTTGACGCCACGGCCGACAGTGAAGCTCGCGGTGCCGTCGCGTCCAACCCCGGCGGAGGCGATCAGCGTGTCGTTCAGGTAGAGCCGCAATGTCGCGCCGGCGGCAGCCTGACCGGTGACGAACAGCCGTCCACCGTCCTGGACATCGACGCTCACGATCTTCGTGGGCGCGCCGTCCGCGAGCGTCCCCCGCGAAGGCTGGACCTCCGGCAACCCGGAGGAGTTGGCGGCCCCGTTGGACGTGGCCTGATCCGCGCCCCCCGCCCCGGCGTGACCACCGCTCCCCGTTTGGCTGGACCGGGTCGCGTCGCCGGCGGCTGCGGCGTTCGAAGCGCCCCTGTCCGGAACGACCTCACCGGAGCCTCGCCGACCGGGGGACGCGGTGCCCGCCAGGGTCCGTCGAAGGGAGGTGGCATCGGGAACCGGGCGTGTCGCCGTTTGCAATGGACCCGGTTGCGACAACACCACGGTCGGCTTGTCGGGCGAGGTCACGGCGACCAGCGGCTTGGCATCCCCCGAGGGGGAGACCATCACCGCGACGCTGTCCCGCGACTGGCGGACGGAGCCACGGCCATCCGTCACCCGAAGACCGACCTCGCTGTTACCGGCCGGGAGGGGAGGAGGGACGACGGCGAACTGACCGTTCGCATCCGCGACCACCCTGGCCGTGGCTTTGCCGTCGACCAACAGTTCCACGGTGCCGTTCGGCGGCGCCCGACCGGCGACGACGAGCTCTCCGTTCGGCTCGACGCGCACGGTCTCGAAAGTGGGCGCGCTGGGCGCCTTTGGCCCGGACACCGTCGCTGCGCCCTGCCCGTCCGGAGCGACCGCCGCCGCGGCGTTTCCTGTTCCCGCATCGCTGTCCGCCTGCGACAGGGCCGTCACCGGCCGGCTGCCCGCGCCGTCCGTCGATGGAAGCGGCAACACGCGCCGCATGAGGCCGCGATCGCCGTTGACCACGGCCAGGATCGATCCGGTCCCGACGAGAAGGGCAAGGAGCGCGATTGCAGCCCAGCGACGCCGCACCGGAGGCACAGGCGGCGTGGCAGGGGCCGGAACCAGCGCCGCTTCGGCCGTCCGCGGCCCGCGACGGCGTCGGAACACGGCGGCGAGCAGGCCTACGACGACGAGAAGGACGACAGGGAACACCCCCAGGAGGGCGCGGCGCAGGCGGGTCAGCATACCGGTCTCGTTTCCTACGGCCGCCGTGAAAACCGTCCTGAGTTCACGGTCATCGGGCATGCGGCCGAGCTGATCGGGCACCCAGCCACCCTGGTCGGGCCTGACGCACCGAGGGAGCGGCAGGGGGAGCGCCCGTATTCCTCATCGCTCGGAGCCGTTCCCGATCGCGTCGCGACAGGGAACGGCCCTCGGTCCTCGACGGGACGCGCGTGCTTGCCCCCAACCGGTATCCAGGTCGGCGGCGCGCGCTCAAGGTTAGTCGTGGACCTCGCCGTCCGATCCACCGCGGGACCGTTCATAGGCGGCGATGGCTTGCGAGCATCCCTTCGATAGATTCGGGCGATTACGCCTGAAGCAGGCCTTCACCTCGGGGCCGCCCGGCGTCATGCCGGCGCAGAGGCGAAGGTAGTCGCCCCCACAATTCGCCCGCATGGCCTCCATCTCGGGCCCCACCTGCGCCCTGGATGGTTGGGAAACGGCCAGGGCTCCCGCAAGTGCGAGGGACGTCAGGGCAAGGCGAGGGATGTTCATCATAAGATCTTTGCGTGCTGTGGGACCGGACGGGCGACCTACGCTGGCGGCGGCACCATCGGTCGACATCGCTTCAGCGAGCCGGCTGGACGGTTCCAGGCTGGCTCGGCGCCGCGGCGGGCGGGCGGGCGAGGTGCTGACGCACCTCGGCGAGCGTCGCTTGGGCCCCGTGCGCACGTCTGAGCTGTAAGGGATGGCGATGCGGGTCTCGCGAAGTCGGGGGAAGGCGCTGGATAGAGCCTCGGCGCAGCATCGCCCGACGTCGTTTGCGACCGGCGCCCGGGGCGCCGGCCGTGGTCGTGGCCGGGCCCTAGGCCGGCTTGCGGCCGTCAGCGGCGTAGCGGTCGATGGCCGAGGGCAACTCACGGGAGAGCCGGGACAGGAGCGCGCCGCGGCTCAGGCCGGTCTGCTGGGTGAGGTGGTCGAGGGTGTCCGAGCCGATGGCGCGTTCGAGGTCCGCCTCGGGGATGTCGCGGTTGGCGCCCTGATTGACCCAGGAGTTCGCCGTCTCGCCGTGCCCGCCCTTGGTGAAGTGGTCGACGAGCTCGCTCAGGCCGCTCGAGATCAGGCCGCCGACACCGGCCGTGCCAAGCCCCCCCAGGAGGCTGCCGATGTTCCCGATGCCGCCCGTGGCACTGGTGTTCGGCGTCATGTTCGGGATCGGCGGGACGGTGCCGCGGTTCGGGCTCAGGGTGGTGTCGATCGAGGCGCCGTGGCCCTTCAGGAGTTCGGCGAGCTTGTCGCGGTTCTGGTAGCCCGCCACGGCCAGAAGGCCCAGCAGCGCAGTCATCGAGGGGTAGCCCTTGCTCATCGTGTTTCCTTTTCCGTGTTCGACTTGATGCCGGATGAGGCCATCCGGGGTCTCGCGGTCAGCGCGCCGCGTCGGACTTGGCGGCTCCCGGATGGGTGTCACATGGGAGGCGAAGGTCAGTACCCGCGCCGGTTCGGCGGGGCAGCGGCGCGGCCCGCAAAGCGGCGGCTGACGTAGGCGATGACCTTCGGGAGCAGAAAGGCGGTGAGGAGCTTGCGGATCATGGGTTGGTCTCCAGGACGTGCGGAAGGTCGTGCGGATCAGTGCCTGCGGCGGGACAGTCAGCCCGCTGCGAAGGCGATGGAGGCAAGGCCGAGCAGGTCGGGGGTGCGGCCGTCGTCGGCGTATCGCTCGGCCGCGCGGCGGTGGGTCGTGCCGCGCTTGCGGGCATGACGGGCGAAGTCGCGGCCGTCTGCGATAAGGCGCTCGGCGCGATCCCGAACCGCGTGGGCGGTGTCGGCGACGTGCTCGGCGACGTGGCGCACGGTGTCCTCGGCCCGGCCGTGACGAGTCTCGGCGGCGCCCTGCGCCGCGCAGGCGCGGCCCGCGACCGAAGCCCGCCTCGACCCGGCAAGCTCTCCCGCAGGACCCTGCACCCTGCCACCGAGGCCCTTGGCGGCGCCGGTGATGCGATCCGTATCAACCACGATCAATGTCCTTCGCTGGCCGTGAGCGGTGTTCGTGGGGTGCGACGCCGGGCCGAAGCGACGACCGAGGCATGGTCTTCGGTTTCACGTCGGGCCTCGGCTAGTCCTGCTGAGACGTCCCCTCGGCCTCGACTTCGAGGACGCCGATCGACGGTCCGATGGCTTCCCTGATCGAGCCCCTGATCTTATCGGAGGTGTGGATCGGCTTCTGTGCGCTCACGGGGTGCTCCGAGGCCTTGGCGTCTGCGCTACCCCTCAGGTGGCCCGCCGTTTCCGGCGAGCAATGATGCAGATGTACCAGTTGAGAGGTTTTTAGTTGCCAGTTCGGGTCGACCGAACGCCTTGTGGCGTCCCCCGGCGGCAGGGCGTTCGCCGATCTGCCCGGGGACAGGACCGGACCGAGCCGGCAGTTCGTCGGGCCACCTTCGACCGCGTCTGCATCGCGCATCGTTCGACCAAGCCCGACCATCCCTGAACCGCCGGGCCGGCCGAGCGCATGAGCCGAACGATCAAGGACGCGATCCTCGTGGTCGTCCACGACGACGACTTGGAAAACCGCAAGGCGCACGTCCTGACCTGCGTCACGCCCCACACCTGCGCCGAAGACCTCTAAGCATGACGCCGGAACACCCCGTTCCAGACCATCTGTCACGCCTGGACCGATGACCCCGAGCGATAAAGGATCGATCTGCGCCACCCCATCCCGGGACCATGCACCCGGGATGCCGGCTGAGGCCGGGCGGGGCCTCTATTCGGAGGCGAACACCCGTCGCAACGCCTCGGCGTCGTAGGGCTTCTTCACCACGGGCACCGCGCCGAGGTCGGCAGGTATCCTGAAGCTCTCCCCGTAGCCGGTGGCGAAGGCATAGGGGATGCCGAGCTCTGCGAGGCGGCGGGCGACGGGGATGCTGGTCTCGGAGCCGAGGTTCACGTCGAGGAGCGCCCGGTCCGGCGGCGAGGCCTCGATCAGGCGCAGGGCGTCCCGGGTCGAGGCCGCCATGTCGACGGCATCGGCGCCCATCGCGGTGAGCATCTCCTCGGCCTCCAGCGCGATGATCATGTTGTCCTCGACGACCAGGATCGTGCCGGGCAACCGCAGCAGGGCGGCCGCTTCCTCGCGGACGAGGTGAACCGCCGGTGCCGGCGGAGCGGCCCGGACGAGGGCGGGCGGCAGCGTGAACCGCGCTTCGACGCCGGTGAGGACGTAGCGGATCTCGGCCTCGCCCTGGAGTTCGTAGGGTATCGACCGCTCGATGATGGTGGTGCCAAACCCCCGTCGGGTCGGGGCCCGGACCGCCGGGCCGCCGCTCTCGCGCCAATGGAGGACGAGGTAGTCGAGGGCATCGCGCTCCCAGCGGATGTCGACCCGGCCCCGGGTGTCGCACAGGGCGCCGTACTTGGCCGAGTTCGTCATCATCTCGTGGACGACGAGCGCCACGGTCGAGAATGCCTGCGGTTCCAGAAGGACGTCGGTGCCGTCGAGGACGAGGCGGTCGGCCTTGGTGCCGAGATACGCGCCCGCCTCCAGGAGGATGAGATTGCGCAGCGACCCCGGGCCCCAGTTCGAGGTGGTGATCTGGTCGTGCGCCCGGGCCAGCGCCTGGATGCGGCTGCCGACGAGCGCGGCGAATTCCTTGCCGCTCAGCTCCTCCGAGCGGCTCTGGGTGACCACGCCCCGGATGAGGTTGAGGATGTTACGAACGCGGTGGTTCAACTCGGCGATGAGCAGTTCCTGCCGCTCCTGGGCGCCCTTGCGTTCCTTCTCGGCCGAATCCGTCAGCCGCAGGATCACCTCCAGCAAGGTGACGCGCAGGGCCTCGGCCGCCCGCAACTCGACGTCGGTCCAGGGGAGCGAACGGCCGTGTACGACCTCGCGCCAAGCCTCGAAGCTTTTGCGCGGGCTGAGCCGGACGCCGTTCGGTCCCGGGCGGGCCGGCTTCTCGGGATTGCCGGCCCAGTTCACCGTGCGGGACACTTCGGATCGGAAGAACACCAGGAAGTCGCGCGGCGTCCGCGAGACCGGGATAGCGAGCATGCCGGCGGCCCGCTCGGTGAAGTCGCATCCCGGCCGGTGCACGCGACCGATCTCGTCGCTGGCGTAGGGCCGGCTCGCGGCGGTTCGGTTGAGGAAGCGGACGAGGCCGGTGAATTCCTCCGCCGTCGGTGTCGCGCCCTGAAGGGTGACCTCGCCGTTCACCCAGAGGCCGATGCCGTCGCACGCGACGATGCCGGAGATCTCATCGAGGAAGCCGGAGAGGTCCTCCAGGCTGGTGCCACCGGAAGCAAGCGCGCTCATCAGGCGGGTGTGGATCTCGCGGGACCGCCCCTCCTGGGCGACCTCCGCCTCGCGCTCGCGGCTCTCCAGGATGTACGAGAACATCTGCCCGAACAGCTCGGCGCCGGTGCGGCGTTCGAGCGAGATGTGCCGGGGCTCCATGTGGTGGCAGGCGAACAGACCCCAGAGGCGTCCCTTGCGCAGGATCGAAACCGACAGCGAAGCGGACACGCCCATGTTGCGGAGGTACTCGATATGGATCGGTGAGACCGTGCGCAGGGTCGAGAGCGACAGGTCGAGCGGCTCGCCCTCCGGGTCGCGGGAGGGAAGCACGGCGGCGCCCCCGGCCTCGACATCCGCGATGATGCGCAGCCAGTTGCGCTCGTACAGGGCCCTGGCCTGCTTGGGGATGTCCGAGGCCGGGTAGTGAAGCCCGAGGTAGCGGTCGAGGCCGGAGCGCACCGCCTCGGCGATGACCTCGCCCGAGCCGTCGGACGCGAACCGGTACACCATCACGCGGTCGAAACCGGTGAGCGCCCGCATCTGCCGGGCGGCCTCGCGGCAGAGCGGCTCGAACCCGGCGGTCTGCTGCAGGCGCGAGACCATGCCGCGCACGAGGTTGCCGGCGCTGAGGTGCTCCGGCGCGCTGGGCTCGGCCTCGATCACAATGGAGCCCCCCGACAGGTGGAGGGCGACGTCGAAGGGCGGCTGGTCCGGCAGCAGGCGCACGCCGAAAACCCTATCGACCGCGTCGGGTCCGCGCAGGGTCTGGAGATGGCCCCGCAGGACGTGGATGGCCTCCGCGTCCAGGATCTGGTCGAGGGGAACCCCGAGCATGGCATCGACCGGACGTCCGAGCCAATCCGGCGCATTCGCGCTGGTCCTGGCGACAATCCAATCCGGCGACACGGCGAGCAGGAAACCGAACGCCTGGACCGCCCCGAGGATGTGGATGGGTTCGCGGTCGCACGAGGACAGATCGATGGACGTCGGTGGCTGGCTGGTGGGCGTCTGGTCCATGTGCCGGGGCGCTTCGGTCGCGCGAACCGCCGCGCGGTTCGTCGTACGTTCTCTTCCAACGCCTTCAAGGCGAACCGGTGGCGGTCAACCGTGACAGAACACGTCGGCGCGCGGTGGCGGATGGTTCGCAGGCCTGGCGGCCGCGATCGCCGGCCGCTCCCGCGTCGTGTCACAGAGACCGTGCGACCGGCCCCGCCTCGGTCGCTCCCGGCCGACGGCCAGAGGCGGTCGAGGCCAGGGTCGTTTCCGGTCCGGGCCCGCGCGCAATGGTCGCCCCGACGGCCTCATCGGTCCGTCCTTCGTCCCGGAACCTCCCGCGCGGGTGAGACGGGCGCGTCACCGCGCGCTTCCGAAGTGACCCCTTCGCGGATGGCGGCCATGCCCGATCCCGCAGGGGCCGCGCGGGGTGCCCTCGCCATCGACGGCGTCCTTGCCCCACGCCGTCGCACCACCTTCCGGAGGGCGCGGGACAGGGCCTCCACCGAATACGGCTTGTGGAGGAGCTCGAAGCCGCTCGTGCCTTTTTCGGCGAGCACGTGGCTGTATCCGGACGCCAGGAGCACCGGCAGGTCACGGTGCCGCCGGCGGATCTCGCGCGCCAGCTCGATTCCATCCATGCCGGGCATGACGACGTCCGAGAAGACCACGTCGAACCGGCCGGCGTCCTTCCCCAGCTCGGCGAGGGCTTGGTCGGCGTCCGACGCCCAGACGGTGTCGTAGCCCAACTCGGCGAGGGTCTGGGTTGCGAAGGTCCCGACCGCGACGTTGTCCTCGACCACGAGCACGCGGGTGCCATGACCGTCGACCAACGGCTCGGGCTCTCCCGTGTCCACGGGCCGCGCCTGCCCTTTCACCCTCGGCAGATACAGGGTGAAGGTCGCACCGCCGCCCACCTCGCTCTCGACCTGGACCTCGCCGCCGGATTGCTTGGCGAAGCCGAACACCTGCGACAGGCCCAGGCCCGTACCCTGGCCCACGCCCTTCGTGGTGAAGAACGGCTCGAAGATCTGTTCCAGGCGCTCGGCCGGGATGCCGGTGCCGGTGTCGGCGACAGACACGGCGACGAACGGACCCGGAACCGCGGGATGCAGGCCGCCGCCCGGCATCCCATCGGCCGCCTGGATGCGGATGGTGAGGCGCCCCTCGCCGTCCATGGCATCGCGCGCATTGACCGCCATATTCACCAGGGCGGTGTCGAACTGGCTCGGGTCGGCATTGGTGAAACACGCCTCCGCCGGAAGATCCGTCGTGATCGCGATGCGCGCGCCCATCAGCGTCCCGAGCATGTCCGCGACGGCTTGGACGCTCAAGCCGACATCGAACACCTCCGGCTTGAGGGCCTGCCGGCGGGCGAAGGCGAGGAGTTGGCCGGTGAGCCTGGATGCCCGGTCGACGGTGTCGGAGATCGCCCCGATGTATCGCACGCGGCGCTCGTCGGGGAGGTTCGGCCTTTTCAGCAGGTCGGTGGACGACTTGATGACGGTGAGCAGGTTGTTGAAATCGTGCGCGACGCCCCCGGTGAGTTGCCCGACGGCCTCCATCTTCTGGGATTGGCGGAGGTGTTCCTGTGTCTTGGCCAGCATGGCCTGTTCCCGCAACCGCTCGGTCACGTCCGTGACGAACTGGTAGCAGCCGATGCGTTCGCCGTTCCCATCCCGCAATGTGCGGAAGCTGATCTCGTAGTAGGGCCGTTCCCGACGCGGGTCGCCGAACTCCTCGACGAAGGTGCCCTCCTCGCCGTCGAGCCCGCGCCCCCAGCCGAGCCGGACCTGGGCGAGGTGTTCGGGCTGGTCGGCCAGCAGAGCCAGCAGGTTATCGCCGACCGTTGGCCGGATGCCGTAGACGCGCTCGAACTCGTCGGCATGGGCCTTGTTGAAGGCGAGGATGCCGTAGTCCAGATCGCAGGCCATCATCATCACGTCGGTGCTCTCGACGATGGTCGCGAGCAGGTTGCGCTCAGCCGTCCTGGCCGCGAGTTCGGCCTCCCGCTCCCGCTCGACCGTGATGTCGCGGCCGGTGCAGTAGACGAGCCGGTCCTCGGGCACGCCGATCCAGGAGATCCACCGGTAGGTGCCGTCCTTGCATCGATAGCGGTTCGTTTCCCTGGCGAGCCTCTGTTCCTGCAAGACCTCGCGAAAATTGGTTCGGGTGCGCTCCACGTCGTCCGGATGCAGGAGATCCCAGATCGGAATATGCGCGACGTCGGCTTCCGACCATCCGAGCAGCGTCTCCCAGGCGGGGTTCGACGTCTCGAAGTAGCCGCGTTCGTTCAGGGCACCCATCAGGTCGGGCGCGACCGCCCAGGTTCGTCCCCGCGCCTGCGTGCGCGCGATGACCCTTCGCTCCAAGTCCGCGTTCAGGGCCCGCAGGTCGGCCTCCACCTGCCTCAGCACGGTGACGTCGTGGAAGACGCCGACCATCCGCAGATGGCCACCGTTGTCCTGAACCGGCTGATTGGAGCTTCGGATGGTCCGGATCGTGCCGTCGGGGCGCGCGACGCGATAGTCCGCAACGACCTCGGCACCATGCGACCGGGCCTCCTCCGTCAAGGCATAGGCACGCTCGACGTCCACCTTCTCCAGTCGGGCGAACACCGCGTCCTGATGGACGGGTCCGTCCGGGGCCAGACCGAAGATCTCGCGGCTTCTCGCATCCATCTCGACGCCGCCGGTGACGGTGTCCCATTCGAAGATGCCGAGGCGCGCGATATCGACGGCCAGGGATAGGCGGGCCTGGCTTGCTCGGGTGGCCGCCAGGGCGGCTTCGAGGCGCTCGGCGCCGCCGGCCGATGCCGGATCGGTCCGCGCATGCGGCAAGGGCCCGGGGCCCCTGGCGCGCACCCGGCCCGGGGCCTCGGTGGCGAGGCAGAGGACGCCCGATACGACCGTGCCGTCATGAACCGGCGAGAAGGAATAAGACCGCCGGGTCGCTCCCTCATCGTGCCCCTGCGCCGCGACCGGATCGTCGACGAGACGGGTGGCCTCGCCGGTGAGGGCCCGTTCCACGGAGCCACGGACGAAGTCCCATACATCCGGCTGGACCGCCGGAAGCGGGTGGCCGAGCGCGGCGTCGAGGGATGCTCCGAGGATCGGCCGGTAGGCGTCGTTGAAAAGGAGCGTCAGATCCGGCCCCCAGACGAGGTACATGCCCTCCGCGGAGCTCAGCATGATATCCAGCGCGACGCTCAGCGCCGCCGGCCATCCCTCGACCGGCCCGAGCGGGGTCGACGACCAGTCGTGCGCGCGGATGGCATCACCCATGACTCCGCCGCCGACCGGAAAACATGAGGCCTGTCGCATGGGGTCAGCAACCCTTGCGTTCGGCGGCGGCGCGGCGGATCTGTTCCGTCCTCAGGATGTCCAACTGGTTCTGTTCGCGCATCCGGCCGGCCGATCTGGCCACGTCGCTGCCGCTTCGGCCGGACCGCGCCCATTCGCCCGGGCATGCCTGCGGCTCGGGAGACATCGCGGCGGCGAGGGTTTCACGGACGGCCATCCTCAGCCGATACCACGCGCTCACCCGCGCTTACAGCTTGGCCTGCGAGGCAGCGGCCACCGTCGCGCACGTTCCGGGGCGGCGGAGGAGCGGGTGCGGTCCGGATCGTCCCGACGCGGCTCCGATCGACAGGCTGCGTCGGCGGCTGGCCCGCTGACGGCCCGCCCTCGATCACCCGGCCAGCAACGGGAAGGTGACGCCGATCGCCCAGGCGAAGGCGATCGCGCTGGCGATCCCGGCGACCCATGGATGGCCGGTGCGCCGGTAGGCCCACGTGCTGATCGCGCCATAGACGAGGAAGAACAGCAGGATCACCGGCACGATGATGACGAGGAAGAACAGGCGACCGAAATCCAGCCCGACGGCGAGCCCCAGCGACAGCAGGAAGACGAGCTTCGAGGCGGCGTAGGCGCCGCGCCCGGCGCCCGGCCCGCGCGTCAGCCATTCGTCCGCGAGAAAGAACGGGATGGTGCCGATCAGCATCGCCAGGATGAGACTGACCCGGTTCGGGCCCGGCACGAAGGAGGTCACGTAGGCATCGATCGGCAGCGCAAGCCCGACGAAACCGTAAAGGGTAACGGCCATCGCTCCGGCCGTCAGCGCCCCGAAGGCCACCGGTCGCGTGGTGTCCGAAACCGGGGCGGATCGTCGTCGCAGCCACCGGAGGCAGCCGGCCGTGAGCAGGCCGTACACCGCGAAATGCGCCGCGAGGTAATCCGCGACCAGGACCGGCAGGACATGGGTCGGCAGGACACGCAGGATCAGCGGTGTGGCGACGGCGGGGATGACGAGCGCCGGCCACAGGCGCCCCCAGCCGAGGCCAGCGCCGCGGGGCGTTGGGCTGACCACGGGCAGACGTTGCGCGCTCGGCCACGCCAGCGCCACGACGCCCGCGAGCAGGACCAGGATCCAGGGACCGCGCCGATCGGGCGGATTCGGCGCGGACGACGGCCTGTCGAAGGCCCCATCGAGCCAGGCGACGGCCTCCGTGAGGCTGGCGCGGGCATACAGCACGCCGATATGCTCGACGCCCTCCGAGACCGCCGCGCGCCGCGCCGTGCCGAGGCGGGGGTCCCCGTAGGTCACGTTCTCGTGCGGTGGCTCGGGCTTCGAGACCAGCCCGACCGCCCGCAGGGCCTCCCGGCGCAGGGCCCCTTCCCAGCCGCCGACGATGACCAGCAGATCGCGCGGGCTCTCCCGCGTCACGCCCGGCGAGAACATCGAGACCGCGACGGTCGCGACCACGCCGGGCAACGTCTGCGCGACGCGGACGACGATATCCGAAGCCATCGAATGGCCGAGCAGGGCCAGACGCCCGTCCCCGTACGTCCGGACCCGCTCGGCGACACGCTCCGTCACGTCCACCAGCGTGCGGGTGGCGCCGTCGGCACGGGTGATGCTGCCCGTCAAGGGTGCCGGGTTCCGGCCGTGGCCGGGAAAGTCGAAGGTCACGGCGACGTACCCGGCATGCGCCAGGGTCGTCGCGAAGGGCAGCATCAGCTGCTGCGATCCGGCAAAGCCATGGGCGATCACCACGACAGGGCCAGCGGCCCCGGCCCGGGCACGGAATAGCGTCGCCGGGGTCCCGTCGATCGAGACCGCCTCGATCGCGAGCCCGTCGGTCTCGGCGTGCAAGTGCCAGAGCGCTGCCGTGATCGCGGCGAGCGCCAGAGCCGCCACCACCGCGTGAAAAGCCTTCCGTCGAAGCAGCCTCACGACAGTTCGCGCCGGCACGCCATGGCTATGTGCCGCCGGCCGGACCGGGCGATCGGCGGACGGAGGAGCGCCAAGACGCGAGAGCACCGTTCATGTCGGTACCGTGGAGCGGGGTCCTCGTCGCCGTCAACGCGGGGGTCGGGGCCTTCAAGAGGCGCTCCCATCGCCAGGGCAAGACGCAGCCTCCGCGATCGGCCGCGCCGTGACGGAACCGGGCGGCGTGGGCGCGCGGGGCGACCTGAAGCCGCGGCCGCGGGCGGGTGAGCGGGTCGGCTGACAAACCTCGCTCCCTTGAGGCACGAGCGTTTCTAAGGCCCAATCTGACCACAATCGGCCGGCCTTTACATTCCGCCGCAGGGCGGCTCTGATGCAACCCCGCGATCGAGTGGCTACCAAGGCCGCCGACGCATTGGCACCGGGAGGGGGACGATGCAGAACCTTGCTTCGTCCGAAGGCCACTGGGGCGAGATGTCTCCCCCTGAGACCGAGCGGGCGGCGGAAGCGCGTCAACTTTATGCGCGCAAACGCGCCGCCGAAGCGGCCAGAGAGCGATGCTTGGCCCTCGGACAGGTCGTCCAGACCGAGATTCTCCCGCAATTGATGCTGCTGCATCGCGGTTTCGTGACCACGGAAACCAAGCCCGTCTTCAAGCCGGACGTGGGGCAGATCGCCGCCTTCACCGATCTGGCGCTCGCAGCGGATGAGGCACCCATCATCGAGGCCTTCGCGGCCCTGTTGGCGGAAGGCCATCCGTTGGATCGCCTGTTCCTCGATCTCCTGGCGCCTGCGGCGGCCCTCCTGGGCCGCATGTGGGACGACGATCTGTGCGATTTCATCGAGGTGACGACGGGGGTCGCCCGGCTTCAGCATCTCGTGACCCGGTTCCGGATCGACGGCGAGGCGATTCCGCTCGATGAGAAACGGCGCCTCCTGCTGATGGGTGCCCCCGGCGAGCAGCACACCTTCGGCGTGCGGATCGTCGAGCAGTTCCTCCGCAGGGCGGGCTGGATCGTGTCGAGCGGACTCTCCTCCAGCCCGGAGGAGATCGCCGCTCTGGTGGCGTCCGAATGGTTCGCCGTCGTCGGCCTGACGTTGAGCAACGCGACACGGCTCGAACACCTCGCGGAGGCGATCCGCTCCGTGCGCGAAGCCTCGTGCAACAGAACCATCGGTGTCATGGTCGGCGGCCCGGTGTTCCTCGAGCATCCAGAACTCGTCGCACAGGTCGGAGCGGATGCCTCTGCGGTCGACGCGGCGACGGCGGTCCTCCTCGCCCAGCGCCTGCTCGAATTCGGCGCGGACGTCGCCCTGCGCGCGTAGCTGCGGCGGCTGCGTCGAACGATCGCGATCCGAGTGCGACGGCGGCGTGCCCTGCCGTCGCCTGCCCCCGGGGGCAGAGGTCCGGCCTCCGGGCGCGGCCTCGAGGCCGCGTCTCCCGGGTTCGATCGTCGCGAACCGTGCCAAATCCGATTGATCCCTGCGGGATGGCGGATCCGGGCGACGCTTCCGCGTCGCGCGGGCTCCGATTCGTTGAAGAGAAGCCGTCCGCATACGAAGTCAGTAGGGCCAGCGACCGAACCGGATCCGGTGGTCGATGAAGGCGCCGGCCGGCGCGGCGAAGAGAATCAATCCCGCTGCGGCCGCCAGAAAAAGACACCGATCGACCATGACATCCTCTCCCGCGCTGCCGTCGCGCAGATCCCTGCCCGGAGGCGCAGGATATGCAGACGGATGGGCATGTGTAAAGCTTGCTTGACGTAAAGCTGGACTTACACTTTTATAGCGCTCGCGGCGATGTCGGCTGCCGGTCACGGGACGGCCCTGGCACTTCCGCGGTGCAGGCATCCCGCCCTGATCGTCTGACGTCGCGCGGCGCACGGATCGGTCGACGATGCCCAAGACCTGTTCCCCACGCGATCCGACGTCGATCCGAATCGTCAGCGTGACGATGGACACGCACCGGGCCGCCGCCGGAGCCGCACCCTCGGACGCTCGGGCCCACCGGACCACCAGGGCGCCCGCCGCGAGAGCACACCCGGGCGTCGATCAGGCTTACCGGAACCGCCACGCGGTCGAGTTCGGCATGACGGCCGTCGATCACGACGGCGATGCCCCGGGCGGGACCAGCCGCGCGGTGAAGCGCGCGAAAGGCCGGGCTGGCCCCGTTTACAGCGGCGATCGGACCCGAGCCGACGGCGTCGTCCGGACGCTGGGTGAACCGGTCGCTCCGAAGATCCGCACACGTTCGCTGAGTCCGACCTGGACCGAGCGGCCGCTGCGCCCCGGCTACGAGGGCGTGCGGCGGATCGAGGCGCCTGAGCGTCCTCACGGGACGCCCGATGCAGCCACGCGCAACACCCTCAGATCAGCGCGTTGCGACCAGGAAGACCAGCTGGAGGGTGTCCAGACACGCGCGGCAGCCTAGACGCTCTTACGGCCTCAGATCATGGACGCGCCTTCAGGTTCCGAATCCGGAAGAATTCTCGCGCGAGCGTTCGTGGATGGAGTCGTGAATTCCTGCCTCGAAAGAGGGATGCCGATCGCGGATCGGCTCAGGACATTGCAGGCCGGCCAGCATTCGATGCTTCATGCCCCTCAGATTTCCAGCAATCATCGTAAGCTCTGCGAATTGGTCTTATGCGAGATCCAGGACCGTCTGAAATTTCTGTAATTGCCCCGACGCACGCAGAAAGAATGTAAATTTACAATACAGACGACGGATATGTCATCGACATCCGATGATGCCGGAGTGCTCCGGATGACGGACGGGCTGAAACGAGCCCGGGACCCCGCGCACCATCGTGATGCGCCGTCGCGGGACCGGTTGACGACCCTCATGGGCGATGCCCCCTGATCGACAGGCCGTGGGACCAATTCGAGCGTCCCGCGTTATCGGTCGGTTCGTCATCCAAGGGTGTCCCTAAGCCGACCACTTGGCGGACGGAGGCCGTCTCCCCATCGTGGTGCCTATGGCTACTGACCTGCCGACGCCTGCCTCCCCTTTCGTGCGGACGATCCTGTCGACCGGCCTGGAAGGATTGGACGACATCCTCTCCGGGGGACTCACGCGCGGGCGCCTCTACCTCTTGGAAGGCACCCCCGGCACCGGCAAGACGACGCTGGCGCTCCAGTTCCTGCTCGACGGCGTGGGACGCGGGGAGAAGGGCCTCTACATCACATTGTCCGAGAGTGCCGACGAACTCGGCTCCGCGGCCGCGTCGCACGGCTGGTCCCTCGACGGCATCGAGGTCTACGAACTCGTCAACGAACTCGGCCTGGACCCGGACAGCGAACAATCGGTCCTGCACCCCTCCGAAGTCGAACTCGGCGAGACGGTGCGGGAGGTCATCGACCGCGTCGACGATCTCATGCCGGATCGCGTCGTGTTCGACAGCCTGTCGGAGCTTCGTCTGCTCGCGCAGAACCCGCTGCGGTATCGCCGTCAGATCCTCGCCCTGAAACAGATGTTCGCCGCGCGCAACTGCACGGTCATTCTGCTCGATGACGGCACCTCCGACGTGCAGCTCCACAGCATCGCCCATGGCGTGATCCTGCTGGAGCAGTCGCAGCGGGAATTCGGTGCCGAGCGCCGGCGCCTCAACATCCTGAAGATGCGCGGCGTGAAATACCGCGGCGGCTATCACGACTTCGTCCTCGACACCGGCGGTATCGAGGTCTTCCCCAGCCTCGTCGCGGCGGAGCATCATGCCGCCTTCGATACGCGGTCCGCCTCCACCGGGTCGCGCGAACTCGACCTTCTGCTCGGCGGCGGATTGGTGCCCGGCACCAATACGCTGCTTCTCGGCCCGTCCGGGGTCGGCAAGACCACCACGGCCGTCCGGTGCATGCTGGCGGACCTGGAGCGCGGCGGACGCGCGACGTACTTCCTGTTCGACGAGGGTCGGGCGACGATGCTGACCCGCGCGCGTCGGCTCGGCATGGACCTGCAGCCACATCTGGACAGCGGTCGACTGACCATCGTCCAGATTGATCCGGCGGCACTGTCGCCGGGGGAATTCGCCTGCCGGGTTCGCGAGGCGGTCGAGGGTTGCGGATCGGGCTTCGTCGTCCTCGACAGCCTGAACGCCTACATCCATGCGATGCCGGGCGAGGAATACCTCGTGCTGCAGATGCACGAACTTTTGAACTACCTGAATCAGAAGGGTGTCCTGACGCTCCTGATCCTGGGGCAGCACGGCGTCATCGGCGACGTCCGGTCCGACATCGACCTGAGCTACCTGAGCGATGCCATCCTCCTGTTCCGATATTTCGAGGCGAAGGGCGAGGTCAGGACCGCATTGTCCATGGTCAAGAGCCGGATCAACGCCCATGAGCGAACCATCCGGGAACTGAAGCTCACGCCGATCGGCGTGCAGGTCGGCGAGGCTCTGACGGACTTTCAGGGCGTCCTGTCCGGCCTGCCGACTTACGGGGGTGCGGTGGCCATGCTCGACGGCAGCCCGGCCGGCGCAGGCACCGCGTGATGGCGATGCCGGAGACCGACGAGACTCGCGTCCTGATCCTGGCCCCGCGTGGCCGCGACGCGACCGTGATGGCGATGCTGCTGGACAAGGCCGGAACCGCTTCGGCGGTCTGCGCCGATGCAGCGGCGTGGCTGGACGCCCTGAAGGCGGCCGCGGGCACGTCCATCGTCACCGAGGAAGCCCTCCTCGACGTCGACGCCGCCCATCTCCAGGCCTGGGTCGATGCCCAGCCCCCCTGGTCGGACTTCCCCTTCATCGTGCTCGCCACCCGCCAGGCCGGACGGAGAACCGGCCGGGCCGCGGCCATGATCGAGCGGCTCGGCAATGTCGTTCTGCTGGAACGGCCGATCAACGCCGAGACCCTGGTCAGAGCGGTCGGATCGGCCCTCCGCGTCCGTCGGCGCCAGTACCAGGCCCGCGAGCACATCCTGGAACGCGAGGAAGCGCAGGAGCGGCTGCGGGTCGCCAACGAGACGCTGGAGCGCCGCGTCGCGGAGCGCACCCGCGAGGTCGAGGCGGCGCGCGAGACCCTGGCGTTCGCGCTCGACTCCGCCGGGATGGGATCCTGGGACCTCGACCTCGTCCACGACACCGCACGGCGGTCCCAGCGTCACGACGCCATCTTCGGGCACGACGAACCCCTGCCATCCTGGAGCCAGGCCGACTTCCTGTCCCGCGTGGTGCCCGAGGACCGGCCAGCGGTCGAGGCGACCTTCGCCAGAGCGATGGAAACCGGCACCCTCGATCTCGAATGCCGGATCCTGCGTCCGGATGGCGCGGTCCGCTGGATCGCGGCCAAGGGCCAGGCTGAGTACCGCCCCGACGGCACGCCCGTCCGCATGGCCGGCATCGTCCTCGACAGGACCGATCAGCGGAATACCGAAGAGGCGTTGCGCCAAGCCCAGAAGATGGAGGCCATCGGCCAGTTGACCGGCGGCGTCGCGCACGATTTCAACAACCTGCTGACGGTCATCGTCGGCGGCCTCGACATGGTCATCCGCAGGCCTGAGAACACCGAGCGGGTCCTGCGCCTGGCGGAGGCCGCGATGAGTGCGGCGCGCCGGGGCGAGCAACTCACCCAGCAACTCCTGGCCTTCTCGCGGCGACAGATGCTGCGACCGCAGACGCTCAATCCGAACCGCCTCCTCCTGGATTTCAGGTCCTTGGCAGAACGGGCCGCGGGCGGTGCCATCGAACTCGTCTTCGACCTCGATCCTACGCTCGACCCCATCCGGATCGATCCGGCGCAGTTCGAGGCCGCCGTGCTGAACCTCGTGGTCAACGCCCGCGATGCGATGGACGGGGAAGGCCACGGCAACCGCATCGTCATAAGCAGCCGGAACGTTCATCTCGACACGGCCGCGGTGGCCGACCGCGGCATCGCACCGGGCGCGTTCGTCGAGGTGTCGATCAAGGACCTCGGGAGCGGGATCGCGCCCGAGAACCTGGCACGGGTGTTCGAGCCGTTCTTCACGACGAAGGAGGTCGGCAAGGGCACCGGCCTCGGCCTGTCCCAGGTCTATGGCTTCACCCGGAGCGCCGGCGGCTTCGTCGGCATCGATTCCACGGTGGGTGCCGGCACGACGTTCCGCATCCTGGTCCCGCGCTCGGCGGACCCGGCGGGGGAAGAGACCGGCACGGGCCGGGAGGGGCCGCTCCCGCTGCGCCGCGCCGCCGAGGGCGACACCGTGCTCCTCGTCGAGGACGACGAGCAGGTGCTGACCATGGCGGTGGAAAGCCTCGAGGAGCTGCACTACAGGGTGATCATCGCCCGGAACGCGGCCGAAGCCCTCGCCCATCTGAAGGGCGTGGCGCGCATCGACATCCTGTTCTCGGACGTGATGATGCCGGGCGGCATGAATGGCTCGCAACTCGCTGTCGAGGCGCAACAGCTCCGCCCCGGCCTGAAGGTGCTCCTGACCTCCGGCTACGTCGCCGACCTCGACGAAGGCCAGGTCATCGGACGCGGAGAGCTTCCGGTCCTCAGCAAGCCCTATCGGCGCGATGAACTCGCTCGGTCGCTCCGTCTCGTGCTCGGGGGCAAAGCCGCCTGATTGCCCTCCCCATCGCCTTGCAGATCCCGTCTTCCCTCGAGATGCACCCTAGTCCTTCCCGGGCACCGACCATGACACGCCACGAATTCGCATATGCACGGTCATAGTCGGCCTGTCGTTTTCAGTCTCAGACAACAATGCGCGTGCGCTATCCTCCGGAAAAGCATGCATCCGCGCGAAGATTGCTTGCGATGATGCCAATCACGAGTGCCAGCTTGTATCGAGAATTATCTCGTCAGGCTGCGCTGAGAGCGTGCTGTCTTCAGGCGGAAGGGTGATCGGCGTCTGTGCGGTGGTTCGCACAGAAATGAGGACCGGATTTCGCCTCGTGAATCGGTCCGCGCCGACCCCGTCACCGCGACCTCGCCACCCAGAATGCGGGAGACCCGAAAACCTGCGGGAGGATCGGCCGGTCGCATCTGTGGCGTCTCGAGACCGACGCGCGCGCTGCGGATCGCCCTCTGCGAGACCAGGGCGGGGATTCCCCGAGCGTTCGGAAAGGGGGCGCCGCCGAACTCACTCCGCCGCCGCCTGGG
This sequence comes from uncultured Methylobacterium sp., assembly GCA_964242725.1. Taxonomy (GTDB): domain Bacteria; phylum Pseudomonadota; class Alphaproteobacteria; order Rhizobiales; family Beijerinckiaceae; genus Methylobacterium. The sequence continues at coordinate 43,405 of CAXTCV010000003.1, read as the reverse complement.
CCTGGACAGGCTCCGGCCGCAACCAGATCTGGCCGTCGACGACCCGGGCCTGATAGGTGACGAGGCCGAGATGCTCGTGGCTCGTGCCGCAACCGGATTTCAGGTCGAAGGTCCGGTCGTGCAGCGGGCACATCAGCGTGGTCCCGCCCAGGAGACCATCGGCCAGGGGCCCCTGCCGATGCGGGCAGAGCGCCTGCGTCGCGTAGACGTCCCCTTCGGCGGTGTGGAACACGGCGATCTCCACGTCGCCGACGCGGAAGGTGCGCCCCTCCCCGGTGGGGATTTGCTCGACCGTGCCGAGCAGCACTTCGCCGGCCGCCATCACGCCTCCTCCTTCGCCGGGATTACCGAGCTGAACTGGTTGGCGGTCTTCGGGGCGACCGCTTCGAGCCAGGGATCGACGCAGGCCGCGATCGACGCCTCCATGGCCGCGTCGAGATCGGCGCAGATCCCTTCGCTGTCCTCCACCACCACGGCGCGGACCCGCTCCAGGCCGACCCGCTCCATGAAGGTGTAGGTCCGCTCCTTCCACTTCGCATTCTCGCGGTAGAACTGCATGAAGCGGCTGCCGATCAGCATCGCCTCGGTCTCGTCCCGGGCGGTGGTGAGCAGGTCGCCCTTGCGGATATGGGCGCCGGCCGCGCCGCCGACGTAGATCTCCCACTTGCCGTCGCCGATCGCGACGAAGCCGACATCCTTCACGTAGGCTTCGGAGCAGTTGCGCGGACAGCCGGCGGTGGCGAGCTTGAGCTTCGCCGGGGCGTCGATGCCGCGGTAGCGCCGCTCGATGCGCTGGGCGAAGCCCATGGAATCGCCGAGTCCGAAGCGGCAGAAATCGGTGCCGATGCAGCTCTTGCAGGTGCGGTAGCTCTTGCCCCAGGCATAGCCTGCCTTGAAGCCCAGGTCGCTCCAGATCTTGGGCAGGTCATCCTTCTTCAGGCCGACCAGATCGACGCGCTGCCCGCCGGTCAGCTTCACCAGCGGAACGTTGTACTTCTGCGCCACCTGGCCGATGCGGACCAACTCGTCGGGGGTGCAGACGCCGCCGGGCATCTCCGGGATCACCGAGAAGGTGCCGTCCTTCTGGATGTTGGCGTGGACGCGGTCGTTGATGAAGCGCGCGTCGCGCTCGTCGTCGTACTCGCCTTTCCAGACGGTGATCAGCAGCGAGGCGAGCGCGGGCTTCGCACCGGCATCGACCTCGCCGTTCCCGAGCTCGCGGAACACCGAGGAGACCGACTTGAGGCCGCGGGCGACCACCTCCTTCATCAGTTCCGGTTTCCGCAGGGGAATCGTCGGCACGTAGTAGTGGACCGACGGATCCTCCTCGACCTCGCCGCCCAGGAGCCACGAGACGAGCTCGGTCACCTCGCCCTTGCAGGCGCCGCAGCCCATGCCGGCGCGGGTCTGGGTCATCACCGCCTTCGAGGTGTTGGCGCCGCCCGCGACGCAGGCCGCGATACCGGCCTTGGTCACGCCGTTGCAGTTGCAGACCTGCGTCTCCGCCGGCATCTCGTCATAGGTGACCTTGGCGGAGGGCGTGCCGAGATCGAACATCAGCGACAGGCGCTCGTCCGGCAGCGGCGCGTCCTGCGCGAAGGCCTGCATCAGGAACGGCGCCTTGGAGATGTCGCCCATCAGGATGCCGCCGACCAGCCGGCCGTCGCGCACGATCAGCTTCTTGTAGGTGCCGCGCTTCGGCTCGGTGAACTGCACGACCTCGTCGTTGTCGTCCGCCGGCTCGGTGATGCCCATCGAGGCCAGCTCGACCCCCATCACCTTCAGCTTCGTGGCCAGCTTCGAGCCGTGATAGGCGGCGTCGATGTCGGTCCGGGTGACGTGCTCGGCGAAAACCTTCGCCTGCTCGTAGAGGGGGGCAACCAGGCCGTAGAGCCGGCCGCGGTGTTGCGCGCATTCCCCGACCACGTAGATGTCGCGGTCGTCCACAGACTGCATATGATCGTTGACCACGATCGCGCGCTCGACCGTGAGGCCCGAGAGCTGGCCGATCTCGGAGTTCGGCCGGATGCCGGCGGCGACGATGACGAGGTCGCAGGCCAGCTCCGAGCCGTCCTTGAACCGCAGGCCCTCGACTTTGTCGGTGCCCAGCACCTCGGTGGTGAGCTTGCCGGTGTGGACCCGGATGTTCATGCCCTCGATGGTCTTCTTCAGAAGTCCGCCGGCGGTCACATCGAGCTGCATCTCCATGAGGTGGCCTGCGAGGTGGACCACATGCGACTCGCAGCCCTGCACGGTCATGCTGCGCGCCGCCTCGAGACCGAGCAGACCGCCGCCGATGGTCACCGCGACCTTGCTCTGCCGGGCGTAGTCGACGATCCGCGCGCAATCCTCGACGGTGCGATAGCCGAACACCCCCGGCTTGAGGCTTCCATCCTCCATCCGCACGCCCTGCATGGGCGGGATGAAGGCGCGGCTGCCGGTGGCGATCATCAGCTTGTCGTAGCGTTCCCGCACGCCCGTATTCGCGACGACGACCTTGGCGGCGCGATCGATCCGCTCGACGCGGTGGCCGGCATGGAGCGTGATGCCGTTCTCGGCATACCAGCTCAGCGGGTTCATGGTGATCCCGTCGGTGTCCTGGGTCCCGTTGAGGATCTCGGAGAGCAGGATGCGGTTGTAGTTGCCGTAGGGCTCGTCGCCGAACATGACGATGTCGAACATCTCGGCACCGCCCCGAGCCAGCACCTCCTCGACGGCACGGGCGCCGGCCATGCCGTTTCCGACGACCACGAGTCTCTGCTTGCTCATCAAGGCTCTCCTGCTCGGTGCTGCGCGCGGTCGGACCGTTCAGATCTCCAGGAGGCCGACATCGACCACGACCTGGCCGGTGGCGCCCTCGGGGGCGGAGATGTGGATCTCGACGCGCGTGTCCGGCTGCAGGTCCTCGACGATGGTCAGCGGCACGTTCATGCCGGCCTTGGCGCCGATCGGCAGGTAGCGGGCGGCCTTGCCGGCGATGACGAGCGACAGGCAGACCAGTTCAGGCCCCGAATTGCCGGCGCGCAGGTACACGAACTGGGCCCGCTTGGTGCTCGGAACCGTATAGATCAGCGTCGAGGCCAGCAGGGCCGACCGGTCGAGGCCGGCACCGGTGTATCCGAACACGCCCTGGAGGAATTTCGGGATGGATTCCATGATGCTGATCCTTGGCTGAAGCTTCGGGGCCACGGCCCCGTATCGTCCGTGCGACGGAGGGTCCGTCAGGCTGAAGGGCGGAGGCGGCGAGCGGCCGCGCGATGGCAGCCGTCATCGCGGCGGGCGCCTCGCAGCGGCGCATGCGCGGACGGTTCCCCGATGAGACCCCGGATCGGCGTCCGCCGGGACGGCGCGGAGGCGCCCGATGGGGTACGTTCTTCGATACCGGCCATGCGACACCTGCCACATCCGCATTTCGGCACCGCTTAAGGCTCGTCGGTCCAGGTCGCGCGGGATCCCCGCGCCTGAACCATCCCCGGACCGGGACATGAACGAGACGACCTCAAACCGTCGGTAACCAGCCGGAACCCGGCCGTTCAAAACACCTGTTCGGCGCCGTTCTAAAGTGGAACGCTATCCGATAATGCTTGAGCGTCGAGCAATAATTTTAGGCTCAGTGCTCATCAGGCATCATATCTGCACATGGCGAGAGCATGAGCGACAGAGAGGCGCCGATACCCTTCGCAAAGCCTTGCTCATGTTTGGTGAGCGTGTACCCGCATCGATCGAAGTCGCGCGGATCGTGGTGCCTGATCGCGCTGACGGCCCGGGCTTCGGCGGCCTCGGACCGGATCGTGACCGGGCCGTCGCCGGGATCGTCGCCGCGAGGCGTGGACCGGATGTCCCAACCTCCGCCCGGACCGCGACAGGGCGGTTGCACGCCGCAGCACGTGGCGCATCGGGCCGGCAGCGCCTCCCGCGCGCGCCGCGCCGGAACGCCCGACCCTTCGGTGGGCTTTCGAGCGCCGCGACGCCGGTCCCGGCGATGCTCCGCGCGGCCCGCGCAGGCGCCTGTCATGGATTCCCGCGCCACGGCGAGGGCTGCACCGGACGAGACGCAGGCCAGACTACACCACCGTCTCGGTGATCTGCTGAGGCGTCGGCCGCGTCCCCTGGAAGGAGGGCCGGCGTTCCATGCGATCGCTGTAGGCGGCGAGACCCGGGTATTGCTCGCGCCACGGATAATCCGGCCAGCGGACATCGAGATAGCCGACGACCGTTCCGGCCGCGATGTCCCCGAGCCCGAAGCCGTCGCCGACCGCATAGTCACGGTCCCCGATCAGGCGGGCGATCTCGCGCACGCCGCCATCGACCTTGCGGCGCTGCCGGGCGATCCATTCCGGACTCTGCCGCTCGTGCGCGCGCATCTGCTCGAAGAACATGAGCACGAACGCGTCACAGGTGCCGTCGCACAGCACCTCGAACTTGCGTGCGAGGAGCCGGCCGTCGACATCCGCCGGAACGAGCGGCGGCGTCGGGTACTTCGCCTCGATCCATTCCATGATGTAGTGCGATTCGTAGACGGCGCTCCCGTCCTCGAGGATGAGAACCGGCAGCTTCTCGAGGGGATTGTACTGCGGCGTCACGGACGTGCCGTGCCAGGGCACTTCGGTCTGCAGGTCGAAGGGGATGCCCTTCTCGGCGAGTGCGATCCGCACCTTGCGGGCGTAGGGGCTCGGCGTCGCGCTGATCAGCTTCATCATGCCGGGATCCTGGGTCGGTTCATTCGGCGAGTGCCGGTGCGGTCGGTGCGGCCCGGCCGACGAAGGCGCCCCGCTGGTGATCGATCTGTGCCTGCGGACTCCTGTCGGTGACGGACACGAGGTAGCAGACGAGAAACGCGAGCGGCATCGTCACGATCGTCGGCGGATCGATCGGGAAGATCGGTGTCGCATAGCCGAGAACGCCGACCCAGACGGCCCGGCCCAGGATGGTGAACAGGAGTGCGCTGGCGAGCCCGACGCATCCGCCCGTCACGGCACCGCGCGTCGTGAGCCCGGGCCAGTACAGAACGAGGATCAGGAGCGGCAGCGTCGACGAGCAGGCGATGGAGAACGCCAAGCTCACCATGTAGGCGACGTTCTGGTTCTGGAACGCGATCCCGAGCCCGATCGCCACGATCCCCAGGACCACGGTCGCGTAGCGCGAGACCCGCACCTCCGCCGCTTCGCCCGCTCCGGCCCGCCGGAACACGCTGGCGTAGAGATCGTGCGACACCGCCGTCGCCCCGGCGAGCGTCAGGCCCGCCACGACGGCGAGGATCGTCGCGAAAGCGACCGCCGAGATGAATCCGAGCATCAGGTCGCCGCCGACCGCGTGCGAGAGATGGATCGCCGCCATATTCCCGCCGCCGATCAGGCCGCCGGCGGCGTTCACATAGGCGGGGTTCTTGGCGACCAGGGCGAGGGCTCCGAATCCGATGACGAACACCAGGGCGAAGAAGTAGTTCATCCAGACGGAGGCCCAGAAGACGGAGACCCGGGCGGCGCGCGCATCGGGCACCGTGAAGAAGCGCATCAGGATGTGGGGGAGGCCGGCGGTCCCGAACATCAGCGCGAGGGCGAGCGAGATCGCCGAGACGGGATCGCGGGACAGGAATTGAGGCGTCAGGATCGCCTCACCGCGGGGGTGACGGGAGACCGCCTGCCGCAGCAGCGCGCCGTAATCGAAGCCGAAATGGGCCATCACGAGCAGAGCGACCACGGTTCCGCCGATCAGGAACAGCACCGCTTTCGTGATCTGCACCCAGGTCGTGGCGACCATGCCGCCGAACAGGACGTAGCAGATCATCAGGAGCCCGACGATGAACTGCGCGTAGATGTAGTCGAGGCCGAGCAGAAGGCGGATGAGCTGGCCGCCGCCGACCATCTGGGCGATCAGGTAGAACGCGATCACCACGAGGGAGGCCGAGGCCGCGAAGATGCGGACCGGCTTCTCCTGAAGGCGCGTGCAGGCGACGTCGGTGAAGGTGAACCGGCCGAGCGCGCGCAGCCGCTCCGCCATCAGGAAGACGACGATCGGCAGCCCGGTCGTGTAGCCGACCGCGTAGATCAGGCCGTCGAACCCGTTGCCGTAGACGAGCCCGGCGAGCCCGAGGAAGGCGCCGGCCGAGATGAAGTCGCCGGCGATCGCGAGACCGTTCTGGAATCCCGTGATCCGCCCTCCGGCCGTGTAGAAGTCCGAGGCCGACCGGGTCCGTTGTGCCGCCCGGTAGGTGATGTACAGCGTGCCCATCACGACGGTCGTGAACAGCGCGATGGCGGTCAGGTTGAGGCCCGTCCCGGCACCGCCCGTCTGCGCCATCGCCGGCGTCGGTGCGAGGGCGGCCAGGCCGAACAGCCCGCGGCGTCCTGCCCAAGCCCTCACCGGATGCGCTCGCGGTTCGCGATCAGCACGTAGATGCCTGTCAGCGCGACGCCCAGGGCGATGACGAGGAGACCATATGCGAAGGCGACGGTCACCGTGCCACCGGCGACGAGGGGCCGAGCCAGGACGGACGGCGCGAACGCGCCGAGCCCGACGAAGCCGAAATAGAAGACCATCAGGATCGCGGTGAGCCCCAGGCCGAGCCGGGGACGCCCGATCTTGCCGCCCGCCTCGGAAGGCGGGGAAATCTGCACAGCCATGGATGTCTCCGGATGCGTCCCGGTCGAATCCGCAACTCGGATGCCAACCTGGACACCGCTCCCAGAACGACCTTCGTGGCGCTCAGCGGGTGCCGGAGATCCGCGCCCGAGACCCGTTCGCGCCGATCCCTGCGCCGGCCAGCGCTTGAAACCGTCGCGCCGGACAGATCCAGCCGCGGCCGACCGACGGTCAGCCGCGGAGCTGGGCCCGCGCCATGTCCCGGTCCCAGGTGGTCCTGGCCGCCGCGCGGGCGGCGCGGGCGGCGTTCGCGGTGGCCGTGGCGGCCTTGACGATGGACGCCCGTGCCGTCGTGGCCGCTCGCCGCATCGCCGCCATGTCCGAGCGGACCGAGGCCCCGGCGGCCGCCTCGGAGGTCTGCACCGCCAGCCGGGTCGCCGCCACGGATGTCCGCGCGGCATCCGCGGCCTTCCGCATCGAGGCGTTCGCCGCCCTGCCGGCCGCCCTGTTGGCCGCGGCGATCTTGGTCTCGGCGCGATCCGCCGCCGCGGCGGCGTCCGTGGCGAGCTTGCCGATCATGTCGGCCGAGCGCTTCGGGGCATCCGTCACCGCGGCTTTCGAGGCCTGCATCGCCAGCCGGGCCGCCTCCCGGGCCGCGTCGGCGGCTTGGCTGGCCTCGCGCCCCGCCTCCCGCATCGTCGCGCTGGTCGTGCCCGGAGGCGTCGTCGGCGCCTGCGCCCGGACCGCCGGGATCGTCGCGAGGACGAGGAACGTCGTCGTCAGGATCGTGATCGCTCGCATGGGACAGTCCAATCGTGTTGTCGGGCGGGGCGGGCGGCGGGCTTCGGTCGATGCGCGGTTCAGTCCGTCCGCCGGGTCTTCGCGGCCGCACTCCAATAGGCGTCCGCCTTCGCGGTCTGCCGGGCGAACGGCTCCGCCGTCGTGAAGCGGCCCTCGATCATCCGCGGGGCCTGATCCATGCCGTCCTTGCTCGTGTCGAGGACGAGGATGTTCAGGTTCGGCGAGACCTTGAACTGGTCCCAGGGGACCGCGACGTGGCGCTCGCCCAGGCCGAAGATGCCGCCGCGGGCGACGACGAGATAGGCGATCTTGCCGCCCTCGGGGCCCATGACGATGTCGTCGACGCTGCCGAGGGCCACGTTGCCGGGGTTGCGCACCTCGCTGCCGAGCAGGTCGTCCGAGCGGAAGGCGCTCGTCCGGGACGCGACCGGCTGCGCGAGGGCGAGTTCCTGCTTGCGGAAGCCCAGGGCGTTGGCGATCCGGAGGTCACGGCCCTGCAGGTCCGTCTTGTAGGCGTCGTAGCTCGCCCGGATCTGGACCAGCACGTCCTCGCACGGCTGCTGCTTGCCATGGCGCGCCAGGATGTCGGCGCCCGCGAGCAGGATCCGGACTTCGTATCCGGGGCGGGCATTCGCGTACCGCATCATCGCGGAGGCGGCGCCCATCGCCATGCCGGCGTCGGACCCCAGGCTTCCCGCCCAGTACCCGCCGAGCGGATAGCCGTAGCCGTAGCCCGATCCGCCGAGCCAGTACCCGTCCTTCTCCATCTGGGCGTCGAAGGCCTTGAGATGGTCGAGGCAGGCCTGGGCCGGCAGGGCCTCCGCGTCCGGGGCGGTCGCGGCCGCCGGATCGGCGGCCCGCTCGCCGGCGGCGCATAGCGGTGTCGTCAGGATCAGGGCCGCGCAGGCCCCGAGCGTCAGGGGGCGGATGAGATCGCGCATGGGGGTTCCTCGGCTCGAAGGGACGGACGCGGACACGCGTCAGAGGATGGCGAGGTCGTTCTCGACGAGGGCGACGCCCGGGCAGCCCCAGGCCGTGACGGCCGCGAGCCGGCGCTCGTCCTCGGTATGGACGCTGCCCGTCAGCCGGACGCGGTCGCCCTCCACATCGACTCCGACGCGCTTGGGATCGAAGAACCAGGAGCGCCCGAGGGCGGTGTGGATCCCTTCGGCGATCTGATAGACGTTCGCGCGCGGCGTGATCGTGATCCCGTTCGACAGGCCGACGACGCCGAGCAGCGACCGGACGTCGAGCGCCGCGGCGTCCTTCTGGAAGTTCCAGTCCACGGCCCCGTTCAGGGTGACCCAGCCGTCCTGGACCTGCGCCGTGATCGTGTCCGGCAGGATCGCGGCATCCCAGTCCAGGCGGTTGACGACGGCGGCCGCGATGTCCGCGTCGGTGCGGCGATGATCGAAGGGAAGGTCCACCCCGATCTCCCCGGCGATGGCCTTGACCCCGTTCACCCGGCGGGCGGCGGCCTCGGCGGCGTGCTTCTGCGCGAAGCTGGTGACGGTGCCGGTCAGCGTGACGATGCCGTCCTTCGCGCTCGCCCCGAGGGCCGTCTCGGTCACGCTCGGATCCCAGGCCAGCTCGGCCAGCACGTCGTGCGTCAGTTTCTCGTCGGGGCTCATGATGGCTCGCCTTCGTCGGTGCGATCCCGGCGGCGGATGGGCCGACGGATCCTGTCGAGGGCAAGCTAGCGTATCTAACAAATACATACGCCAATCAAATTTGATATTTCACTATGCGCGAACGGACGCCGAAATATTGTAAAATTAACGGCAAGCTTTGATTCAGATCAAAGGGCAGCGACTGCAATTGGTCGATACATGTCGATTGGTGTCCGTCCCGACGCATCCGGCATCTCCTGCGTCCTGTCGGGATCGGATCGCGGAAGGCCGCCGGGGTTGCATCACCGGTTGACGGCGCGGACGTCATCGGCGTCCGCCCTCGGGGGCTGGAGCTTGTGGCCGAGCGCGCGGATGCTGTCCGTGATGTGGCCCAGCACCACGCGGATCCGCGGCGTGTCGCGGTTGTCCTTATGGACCAGCAACAGGATGTCGGCGCTCGGGGGTTCGGTCGGAACCTTCATCCGGATCAGCCGGGGCTCCTCGTCGCCGCGGAACCGCGCCAGGCAGGCCAGCCCGCCGCCGTTGGCGGACGCCAGCACGGCGGCCTCGTGGCTGCTCGTCTGCAGCACCACCTGGGAGCGGGGGGCCATCTCGGTCAGCCACGCCGACTGCGTCATCTCCTGGCTGTCCTCCAGCTGCGTGATCAGGTGGTGGTCGGGGCACCCGTCGTCGAAGTCCGGCTCGCCGTGCGCCGCGAGATAGTCCGGCGCCGCGTAGAGACCGAAGGCGATGCCGCCGATGCGCCGCACGACGAGATCGTGCTGTTCCGGCTGGCGCATGCGGACGGAGATGTCCGCCTCGCGCATCGCCAGGCTCAGTTCCCGCGGGTTGGGGATGAGCTCGATCATGATGTCGGGGTGCATCGCGTGGAGCCCGGCGAAGCTCGGCGCCAGCAGATGCGCCGCCATCGTCTCGGCACAGGTCACCCGCACGAGCCCGCGCAGGCGGGTATCGCGCCCGGTGACGTCCCTTTCCAGGGCCAGGGTCTCCGCCTCAAGACGTTCCGCCCGCTCGCGCACCTCCTCGCCGGCCAGCGTCGGCACGTAGCCCTCGGGGGTGCGGTTGAGCAGGCGGACCGCCAAGGTCGCCTCCAGGGTGTTGAGGCGCCGCCCGACCGTCGACTGCGAGACATGCAGCACCTTGGCGGCCGCCGAGAGGCTGCCGTGCCGTGCCAGGGCCAGGAAAAATCTCAGGTCATCCCAGTCTAGCATTCGCCGCGCCCCGTCATTTTTGAGCTTCCCTTCATCAAATTTGGTTGCCGACTCTCGCGAGTATAAGTCTAAACTACCGTTCGAGAGTTGCCTATCGATCAAATATTTCACGCAGACGGAACGATCGTCATGGACAAGCAATCAGGGGACGGCATTCAATATGGCTAAGCTGCCTCTTGTACCGGAGAACCCGGCGCCCTCCCCCGTCGACAAACGCGCGCTCGACGTCGTCGTGGCGAAGGCCAAGGCGGATCCGGCCGCCGTGCGGACCCTGCGGTGCCGGACGGTGGCACAGGGGCGGCTGCACCAGCTCAACTACATCCGGAACCTCCCGCCGCAGCAGGTGATGGAGGACGAGCCCGAAGGACTGCTCGGCGAGAGCGTGGCCCCGAACGCGTCCGAGGCCCTGCTCGCGGCCCTGGGGTCGTGCCTGGCCATCGGCATCCACGCCAACGCCCTGGCGCAAGGCATCCCGATCCGTTCCCTGGAACTCAACGTCGAAGCCGACATCAACATGACGTCGGTCTGGGGCAGCGGCGACCTCCAGCCGAAGACCATCGGGTTCGAGACCATCCGGGTTGCCGTGAGGATGGACGCCGATGCGTCGCGCAAGGCACTGGCCGCGCTCATCAGACATACGGTGTTGTGGTCGCCGGTGGCGAACACGCTCCACAACCCGGTCCATCTCGACGTCGCGCTCACGGCGGCCGTCGCCTAGCGCATACTCGGCCGCCGAAATCGGGGGCCGCCTTCCGGGGCGATACCGTCGGGCGGGGCCGGGCCTCGCCACGGCCTGATTTCGGTGTGGAGACATGGGACCGATCCCGTCCTTCCCCGATCCCCGGCCGGATGAATCCCAGGATCCGCGCCCGGCGCAAATCCGGGTCTCCGGTCGCCGGATTTGACCCCGCTCCTCGTCGCCACAGGCACGTTGTCCCGACGCGGAGCCCGAAGGCGACGCCGTCCTCGATCGCCCCCGACGCGCGGAGCGGATCCGGGTGACCGAACGGTGGCGTTGGCGCCGAGGCGCCGTCATCCGCGGAGCCTGCGACGAGATCGAACCGGAAGGAGAGGCCCATGTCGACCCATTCACTGCCGGTCAGTCCAGGGATCCATCCGTATCGACCGCCCGCGTGCCTGCCGGACGGCGTGGGCACGCTCCGTCGCGTCAGTTCGGCCACGGCCCTTCCGCTGGCGGAACGCGACGCGCTGGAGCCGCTGAGCCGGCGGGTCGCCCTCGACCAGAAGCAGACTTTGTACGGTCAGGACGAGCCCGCCGGCTCGGTCTACAACGTGACGTCCGGCGCCCTTCGCCTGTACCGCATCCTCCCCGACGGACGACGCCAGGTCACCGGGTTCGCCTTCCCGGGGGATTTCCTCGGGCTGTCCATGCTCGATCGCTTCTCGGTCTCCGCCGACGCCCTCGGCCCGGTGACGGCCTGCCGCTTCGAGCGGATGGCCTTCATGGATCTGCTGCGCGGGCAACCGGGCCTGATGATGCACCTGCATGCGATCACCGGACAGGACCTGTCCCGGGCCAAGGACATGATGATGCTGCTCGGGCGGCGCACCGCGGAGGAAAGGATCGCCACCTTCCTGACGGGCCTGCAGGCGCGCTACGTCCGGATCGGGCGGTCCGCGGTCACCCTCGAACTGCCGATGGGCCGCCTCGACATCGCCGACCATCTCGGCCTGACCATCGAGACGGTGAGCCGGACCCTGTCCCGCCTCGACCGGGACGGTGCCATCCTGATCGTGCCGGGCGGCGTGCGCCTCATCGACCAAGCCCGCCTCGACCGGCTGTCGGCCCATTGATCCGCTCCGGTCGCAGCGCCCCGGAGGCCGAACCCGCTCACGGGGACGGCGGCCGGGCCGGCGGCCGCTTGATGTCGCGCCACCGGGATATCGCGCCCGTCTCCGCGGGTCCTCGCGCCCTTCCCGCAGCGGCGGGATCCTCCGGTCGGATCTCGCTCGGCACGATGTCCCGCGCGGGCGGCATGTTCGGGCCGCTGGACCCGGCCTGCGGTCCGTCGGCGGGGGCCGCCTGCGCCATCGCGCCGAAGAGGAGCGCCCCGAGCGCGGCGCACGTGGTCGTGGGTGATCTTGCCATCGCGGGTTCGTCCTTCCCGGGTCGTGGACCGCGTTCGGCCGCCCCGGTGCGCGGTGCAGCATGGGCGCCTCGCCGGTCCCGGACTTTGCGTTGGATCAAGGACGGGGCCCGCCCGGTCACTAGGGTTCGGTGGCCGGGACGGACGGCCCGAACCGAGGCCGCGACCTGTCGTCGACGGCCTCCCGCGACGCCCCCCCTCGCCGTCCCGGCATACCGGACGCCGTCGATCCCCGAAGCCCCACCGGCGACGGGGCGCCGTCCTCCTCGATCCAGGACCGCATCATGACCATGGACAAGACCCTGCAGACCAACGTCATCGCCGAACTCGGCTGGGAGCCGAGCGTCACCGCCGCGCATATCGGCGTCACCGCCAAGGACGGCATCGTCACCCTCACCGGGCACGTCCAGAACTACATGGAGAAATACGCCGCCGAGCGGGCCGCCGGGCGCGTCAAGGGCGTGCGCGCCGTCGCCGAGGAGATCGAGGTCCGCCTGCCGAACCACGCCAGGCGGAACGACGACGAGATCGCGGCCGCCGTGCTGCAGCGCCTGGACTGGAACGTGTCGATTCCCGACAGCGCGGTCCAGGCCAAGGTCGAGAAGGGCTGGGTCACCCTCACCGGCGCGGTCGACTGGCAGTACCAGAAGGAAGCGGCCCAGCACGACATCCGCGGGATGCTCGGCGTGGTCGGCATCTCCAACTGGATCACGATCAAGGCCCGGCCCAGCGCGGTGAGTATCGGCGCCGACATCACCAAGGCCCTGCACCGGAGCTGGTACGACCCGAAGACCATCGCGGTCAGCGCCGAGGGCGGCGTGGTCCATCTGAGCGGGACGGTGGACACCTGGTACGACCGGCAGATGGCCGGATGGACCGCCTGGGGCGCGCCCGGGGCCACCACGGTGGAGAACGACATCCGCGTCGTCTGATACCGGACCGCGAACGGATCCCGGCCAGGGGTCGGGATCCCGTGAGACTGGGTTCAGAGCCAGCCTCGCACCGCGACGTCCCGGGCGATCCGAACCCGATCGGCCCGGTACGGCCTCCCTCAGGAGCCCCCTCGTGATGATGCATGCCCGGATACACGGCCACGACCGGACCACCCTCGCCCTGATCTTCAACCATCCGACCAGCGAGAACCTGGAATGGCGGGAGGTGGTGGCCTTCGTCGACAGGATCGGGACCAGCCAGGAAAAGCCGGACGGGAACTGGAGCCTGAGCCTCGGCGGGCGGGCGTGGACCTTCCCCCAGCCGCCGCACAAGGACATGGATCCCCGCGAGGTCGAACGGCTGCGGCACCTGATGGAGGAGGCCGGCCTGTCGGCGCATTCCACGGAATTGATGGCGCCCGGCCCGGCCGCGACAGAGAACGACGCCCTGATCGTGGTCGATCATCACGAGGCGCGGATCTATCGCCTCGACCCCGAGACCGTGGGCACGACGGCCGAGACCACGCTCCGGCCCTACGATCCCCACGGCTACATCCACCACCTCGCCCACAAGGAAGGCGGGACCTACCCTGGCCAGCGCGCGCCGGAGAACATGGCCTTCTACGACGGAATCATCGCGTCGGTCCGGGATGCGCCGCGCATCGCCATCGTCGGCCACGGCACCGGCAAGAGCAGCGCGATGTCCGTCCTGTCGCGCCGCCTCGGCGAGCACCATCACGAGACGCAGGGCCGCGTCGTGGCGACCGCGAATGTCGACCTCTCGGCGGCCACGGACGGACAGTTGCTGGCCCTGGGGCGCACGATGCTGAACCGGGACGCAGGGTGATGGGCGCATGCGTCTCCGCCGCGCCTGATGGCGCCCTGACGCTGGCGGAGGCCAGCGCGGTCGTCGCGCGCGCCATCACGGAGGCCCGTCGCCTCGGGCTCGCCGTGAGCGTCGCCGTCTGCGGCGGCCAGGGCCGCCTCGTCGCCTTCGCGAAGATGGACGGCGCGGGCTGCATGACCGCGCGCGGGGCCATCGGGAAGGCCGTGGCCTCGGCGCTCTCGGGCGAGCCGAGCGAGGTCCGGCGCGCGCCCGGGGATGCCGTCTGGAGCTCCTTCGTCGAGGCCGAGGGGACAGCGGCCGTCCACGAACGCGGCGGCGTGCCCTTGAGACGGGACGGCGCCCTGATCGGGGCCGTCGGCGTCGTCGGGGAGGCGTCCCACGACCAGGATCTCGCCTGCGCGACCGCCGGCAGCGACGCCCTGCGGCCCACCGCGCCTGCGGCGGGAGGGCGGGGTCTCGACGCCCGCATGGAGCGCCCCGGCGTCACGAACGACGCCCGCGGGATCGGCGGCCCCGAAGCGGACCACGGGGCCGCCGGCGTCGCGGCGGGTCGCCCGGCCGACCGTCACAACGGGGTACGGCTCGAGCCCTTCCTCATCCGGACGTAGCCCACGATCACTCCAGGTGAGGAAAGTCTCCGATGTTCCTGCGCTGCCTGCTCGTCCCGACCGCCCCGGGCCTCGACCCGACCCGTCGGCTGGATGCCGCCCTTCGTCTCAGCCGGCGCCTCCATGCCCATATCGGCGTGCGTTTCATCGCGCCCGGTCTGGACCACGTGCTCGCCGGCTTCGCGAGCCTCGCCCCCCTCGACGGTGCGAGCCTCGAGGCGATCCAGCAGGGCATGCGCGAGGCGGCCGTCGACGGCAAGGCGGCGCTGCAGGCGTGGTGCGCGCGGGCGGAGGTGCCGTTCAATGGACGGTCCGAGCGCCTCGACGCCACCTTCGTGACCTGGGCCGAGCTCAGCGGCGAGGTCGAACCCCTCCTGACGCTGGCCGGGCGCGTCAACGACTTGGTCATCGTCGACCGGCCCGATCCGAAGCTGCCCTTCACCGGTCGTGCGCTCGACACCGCGCTGTTCTCGGTCGGGCGGCCGACGCTGATGGTCGGCGAGACCGTCCCGTACGACCTGCTGAATCATGTCGTGATCGCCTGGAACGGCAGCCTGGAGGCGACGCGATTGATCGGCCAGTCCATCGACCTGCTGCACGAGGCCACGCGCGTGACGGTCGTGCATGCCCGGACCGAGCGCTCCGACGAGGCGCGGGCCGCGGACCTGTGCGGGTACCTGAGCTGGCACGGGGTCGTGGCCGAGGCCGCCAGTCTGGCTGTCGAGGACGGAACCCCGGTCGGCGCCGCGATCCTGGCCGAGGCAGAGCGACGGGGCGCCTCCATGCTCGCCCTGGGCGCCTACACCCACAGCCGCGTGCGCGAATTCCTGCTCGGCGGCGTCACCCGGCACGTCGTCGAGAACGCGGGCATGCCCGTGCTGATGGCCCACTGACGCAGAGAGACGGCGCGGCTTTCCGACCGCCGCCCGATCGCTCGCACGAGGCCGCAACCGTTCCGGTTACCGGCTTCGCCCCATCGGTTGACCGGGGGCATCGCCGGACCCGCGCGCTGCCGCCAAGGCCCCGACCGCGATCCGGTCCCGGATGTGGTCCGGTTCCCGTCGGATCGCCACGGCGAGGTGACCGAGCGCCCGCCGCATGCCGCTCATCCGGTCGACGAGGTCGAGGATCAGGACGATCCCCTCGTCGTTCACGCCGAAATCCCCGTCCAGGTCCTGGATGAGCTGCGCCCGGCCGAGGTCGATCTCGCGGAACGTCCACCGCCCTTCCATATCGGTGGGGATGATCCAGCCGGTCTCGACCCAGGCGTGCAGCAGGTCCGTCTTCACTCCGGCGCGGGCCAGGAACTCTCGCAGTTCGATCATCGCGCATCCTCGCCCTGTCGGGTCTCGTGAAGGTCCGCGTTCCCCCATCGGGAGACGAAGTCCTGCAGTTCGGCATCCGGCTTTGCCGGCAGGGTCAGCCGCAGGGTGACGTACGCGTCGCCGGGGGCGCCGCCGGCACGGACCATGCCCTTGCCCTTCAGGCGCAGCACGGCACCGGCGTTGCTCCACTTCGGAACGGTCATGGCGACGGGACCGGACGGCGTCGGCACGCTGACCCGGCCGCCGAGGACCGCGTCGCGGAGCGAGAGCGGCAGCTCGACATGGATGTCCTCGCCCTCCAGCTTGAAGACCGGGTGGGGACGGACCTCGACTTCGATCAGGGCGTCGCCGGGCGGCCCTTCTCCGATGCCGGGCTCGCCCTTGCCGCGCAGGCGCAAGGTCTGCCCCGTCCGCGTCCCGGGCGGGATCGTGACGTCGAGGGCCGCGCTGTCCGGGAGCGTCAGCGTGCGCTTGCCGCCGTTGAACGCCTCCAGGAAATCGAGGTCCAACCGATACCGGGCATCCGCACCGGGCCGGTTGGGGTCGGCGCGCCCGCCGCGGCCGAACATCTGAGCGAAGATGTCGTCGCCGCCGAAATCCCCGAATCCCGCATCGCCGCCATAGGGATGGCCCGCGTCCCGTTCGGCCTGGTCGCGGTAATAGGGCTGGCGCGGACGCTCCGCGCCGGCCCCGTCGACCTCGCCACGGTCGAACCGGGCGCGCTTGGCCGGATCGTTCAATCGGTCGTAGGCGGTCGCGACCGTCTTGAAGGCCGCCTCGGCCTTTTTGTTGCCGGGGTTCAGGTCGGGATGCAGCGTCTTGGCGAGCTTCCGATAGGCCTTGCGCAGGTCCGCCTCGGAGACGTCCCGCGTCACGCCCAGGACCTTGTACGGATCTTCGCTCACGCTGGCTCCTCATGCCGGGGCTATCGACCGAACGACGCTCCGTCGTCTCAGACGGTCTGCGCGACAGCCGCCGGCTCCTTTGCGACGCTCACCCGGGCCGGTCTCAGGAGCCGGTCATGGAGGGTGAAACCGTCCTCCATGACGTCGACGACGATCCCCGGCGGGTGGATCGCATCCTCGATCTCGCGCATCGCCTCATGGGCCTTCGGATCGAAGGGCATCCCGAGGGCAGGCATCCGATGGATGCCGAAGCGTTCGAGGGCCCCGGTCAGCATCCGCTCGGTCGCCTCGACCCCTTCGAGCAGGGATGCATGGGCCGCCGGCCCCGTACCCTGCGTACCCCTGGCCGCCGCGACGGCGCGACCGAGGTTGTCCGCGACCGGAAGAAGCGCGCCCGCGAGCCCCTGGACCGCGAACTTCCGCGCATCCGCGACACCACGCTCGCCCCTTCGCCGAACGTTCTCGGTCTCGGCGCGCGCGCGCATCAGGCGGTCCTGCAGGGACGCGTTCTCGGCCTGGAGGACCGCGGTATCCGCGGCCTCCCCGACGCGGGCCTCGGCCTCGTTCGTGCTCTCGGCCATCGGTCGATCCCCCTGCGACGACGGACCGGTCATGCCGCCGGCCGATGGCGCGCGGCATCGCCCGGGGCCTCCTCGAACTCGGCGTCGACGATCTCGGGGTCGGACGACGGAGGCTTGGACGCGGTGGCGCGCTCGCCCAGGCGCAGGGCCGCTTGGTTCAGGCGCTCGGTCGTGGCCTTGATGCGCCCGATCTCGCCGCCCGTGATCGCGTCCCGCGCCGCCGTCAGCGCCTGCTCGACCTCGGCCTTCACGTCGGCGGCGACCTGGCCCTCCGCCTCCTTCAGGCTCTTCTCGGTCGTGTAGATCGCGACGTCGGCGTGGTTGCCGGCCTCGACCAGCTCCTTGCGCGTCCTGTCGGCCCCGGCATGGGTCTCGGCCTCGCGCACGAGGCGCTGGATCGCCGCCTCGTCGAGGCCGCCGGACGCCTCGATCCGGATCGTCTGTTCCTTCCCGCTCGCCTTGTCCTTGGCCGCGACGTTGACGATGCCGTTGGCGTCGATGTCGAAGGTCACCTCGATCTGCGGCTGGCCCCGGGGCGCCGGCGGGATGCCGACGAGGTCGAACTGGCCGAGCAGCTTGTTGTCGGCCGCCATCTCGCGCTCGCCCTGGAAGACCCGGATCGTCACCGCCGGCTGGCCGTCGGCCGCGGTCGAGAAGGTCTGGCCGCGCTTGGTCGGGATCGTGGTGTTGCGCTCGATCAGCCGGGTCAGCACGCCGCCGAGGGTCTCGATGCCGAGGGAGAGCGGGGTGACGTCCAGCAGCAGCACGTCGCCGACGTCGCCCTGGAGAACGCCGGCCTGGATCGCCGCGCCGATGGCCACGACCTCGTCGGGGTTCACGCCCTTGTGCGGCTCGCGTCCGAACAGGGTCTGCACGGTCTCCTGGACCTTGGGCATCCGGGTCTGGCCGCCCACGAGGACGACCTCGTCGATCTGCGCCACGTCGAGGTTCGCGTCCTTGAACGCCGCCCTGCACGGCGCGGTGGTCCGCGCGATCAGGTCGGCCACGAGGGCTTCGAGCTTGGCGCGGCTGAGCTTGATCGCGAGGTGCTTGGGCCCGTTCTGGTCGGCCGTGACGAAGGGCAGGTTCACCTCCGTCTGGGTCGCCGAGGACAGCTCGATCTTGGCCTTCTCGGCGGCGTCCTTGAGGCGCTGCAGGGCGAGGCGATCCTTGCGCAGGTCGATGCCGCTCTCCTTGCGGAACTCGTCGACGAGATAGTCGACGATGCGGTTGTCGAAGTCCTCGCCGCCCAGGAAGGTGTCGCCGTTGGTGGACTTCACCTCGAACACGCCGTCGCCGATCTCGAGGATCGAGACGTCGAAGGTGCCGCCGCCGAGGTCGTAGACGCCGACCTTGCCGCTGCCCTTCTTGTCGAGCCCGTAGGCCAAAGCGGCCGCCGTGGGCTCGTTGATCATGCGCAGCACCTCCAGGCCGGCGATGCGGCCGGCGTCCTTGGTGGCCTGGCGCTGCGCGTCGTTGAAATAGGCCGGCACGGTGATGACCGCCTTGGTCACCTTCTCGCCGAGGAAGGCCTCGGCGGTCTCCTTCATCTTGGTGAGGATGTAGGCGCTGATCTGGCTCGGGCTGTAGGTCTTGCCCCGCACCTCGACCCAGGCGTCGCCGTTGGGGCCGGGCACGATCGTGTAGCCGACCATGGCCTTGTCCTTCTCGGTCAGCGGGTCGTCGTAGCGACGGCCGATCAGGCGCTTGATCGCCGAGATGGTGTTCTCCGGGTTGGTGATGCCCTGGCGCTTGGCCGGCTGCCCGACCAGCACCTCGCCGCTCTCCGTGAAGGCGACGATGGACGGCGTGGTCCTGCCGCCTTCCGCGTTCTCGATGACCTGCGCCTTCGCCCCGTCGAGGACGGCGACGCAGGAATTGGTGGTGCCGAGGTCGATGCCGATGGCCTTGGACATGATGGTCTCCGCAATGTCTGGCGTCAGGGATGCCGGTGCCGGTGCGTTTCGGCATGGGCGTCGAAGGTCTCGAAGGCTCAGGTTCGAAGGCCGGTCGGCGGAAGGCTTGAGCGGGGCCGTCGCGAGGGCCGATCCGGCGGGGCGCGAGCCATGTCGGTCACGGCTTGCGCGGGGGCCGGAGACGGAACCCGGCTCGCCGTGCGCGGGCCCGACACTCCAGCCCCGCCATCGTCCGCCCAGGTCTCGCGCTGGAATCGCTCGATGGGCGTCAGGCGCTCGGATGGGGATGTCATGTCCGATCCTCCCTGCATCATGCCGGGCCGCGAGCGGAGGCTGCGGCCGCTCTCAGCGCGCGGGAACCGGACCGATGCCGGCCGATCCAGGCACCGCGGCGGCCGGGCCACGGTCGGATTTCGGGGCGGTCAGGGCCCCGGTCGTGTCCGGAACGGCCTGGCCGCAGGTACAAGCGAAGGTCTCATCGCCTGCTTCGGACACACGGTCCGGATCGGCCCGACGGCTCGAACCGCCAGGGCGGATCGAGCCCGCAGCGTCCGCACCCGGCGCCGTGATGCGGCAGGAGCAGTCCAGAGCCTGCTCACGGACCGGTGCCTCGTTCCGCACCGAGCCGGGATTGTTCGCGCTGTTGACGGCATCGTCCGGCAGAGTGGCCTGAGCGAGACCGGACCCCGTGATCGCCGATGCGAACACGGCCGAGAGGACCAGAACGGACAGTCGCATCGGAGATTTCCTTCGTCCGATGGGGCTCGTCGACCTGCGTCCATCGCCACATGTCTGTGCACTTCATCGCTACGGACATCTTTGTCTTGGATCAAAGACGTTGGAGGCCCGTCCAATAGTCCAGGGCACGACCAATCTCGGCTTCATCGGGCAGTCCTGCGAGCTGCCCGACGACGTCGTGTTCACGGTCGAATACTCGATCCGCTCCGCCCAGGCCGCAATCGATGGCCTCCTCGGCCTCGAACGCGCGCCGCCGGCCGTCTCCCAGGGCAAGCTCGATCCCCGCGTCCTGTTCAAGGCTTACCGGCCCCTGCACGACCTGCAGGACGCCGGGGTCTCCCGCGCGGATCTCGACAGACCGGCGGCCTGGGCCGCACAGGGCGACGATCCTGGCCCGGTCGGCTCGCCGGCGGTCGGGATGACGGCCGGATGCCCGCCCTTGGCCCCGAGACGGCGCGGTCGTTGCGGTGGATCAAGGACGTCACCGGTGCCGCCGCGTAGGGTCGCCGAATGCCGGACCGTCCCCCCTCGCGGCGCGGACGGAAAACGGTGCCTCCGCCGGGGGTTCAGGGTCATCGCGCCGCGCCCCGCATCGTCACGGAGACCATCATGTCCCACGACACCACCCTCCAGCACGCCGTCACGGCCGAACTCATCTGGGATCCCAAGGTGACCTCCTCCGA
This sequence comes from uncultured Methylobacterium sp., assembly GCA_964242725.1. Taxonomy (GTDB): domain Bacteria; phylum Pseudomonadota; class Alphaproteobacteria; order Rhizobiales; family Beijerinckiaceae; genus Methylobacterium. The sequence continues at coordinate 22,537 of CAXTCV010000003.1, read as the reverse complement.
GATCGGCGTGACGGCCAAGGACGGGGTCGTCGCCCTGTCCGGCCAGGTCGGCACCTACGACGAGAAGATGGCCGCCGAGGCCGCCGCCCGCCGGATCCGGGGCGTGCAGGCCATCGTCCAGGAGATCGAGGTGAACGTGCCGTTCGCGCTGAAACGGTCCGACGCGGACATCGCGGCGACGGCCATCGCCCGCCTCGCCTGGAACGTGGCCGTGCCGCCGGACCGCATCTCCCTGAAGGTCTCGAAGGGCGTCATCACCCTGACCGGCGAGGTCGACCAACACTTCCAGTCCAAGGCCGCCGAGCGGGAGCTTCGCCAGATCTCCGGCGTCGTGGCGGTGAACAACCACATCACCGTTCGGCCCCAGGTCGACGTCTCGGCCGTCAGCGACAACATCAGTGAGGCACTGGATCGCTCGTGGCTGTTCGATCCGAAGACCGTGACCGTCACCGCCAGCGGTGGGACCGTCCATCTCGGCGGGACCGTCCGCACGATGCAGGAGCGCCGCGAGGCGGTCGGGGCGGCCTGGGCCTCCCCGGGCACCACGGCCGTCGACAACCTCATCAGCGTCGTCTGACGGGCGCCCGCCCTGCCGGATCGCGCGTGCCGGCAGGCCGACCTCCGACCAGGACAGGGAAACCGATATGACCAGACCCGATCACGAGCACGGCCAATCCTCGGATGCCGGGGCCGGCGGCAGCGACGACGGACGCCGCATCGAGGGAGCCGCCGACGCGATCTTTTCGCGCGCCCAGGACGCGGTCCGCGATGTCGCCGACCGGGCCACGCACCTGGCGGAAGATAGCCTGGAGCGCGGACGGGCCGGGGTCAGGCGGGCCGAACGGTCGAGCCAGGGCGACCCTCTCAACGGGCGCGCGCGCGGTGGGACGTCGCCGCTGGCCACCGCGTTGGCCGTCGGGGCGATGGGCTATGCCATCGCGACCCTGATCCAGGGGGCCTCGCGCCGGCGTCGCCCCGCCCCCCGGGCGGCCGTGCCGGCGGCCCCCGCGGCCTAGGCGCAACGCGACGTCGCGCCCGAGGGGCGCGACGTCCGGTGGCAGGGCTTCGTCCTCACACCGCGTGATCGGCGCAGGACTCGCCACCCGGAAGGTACAAGCCCCGATGGCGGCACAGACCGTCGCCGCTCTTCACGGAGGCGAAGGCCGAGCTCAAAGCGGCGAGGTTGCCGAACATGCGCTCCAGCCTGTGCGGATCGGCCTCGAAATGCACGCAGGTCTCGCAGCGGCGCCCCTCGCGCGCGGCCCAGCGCAGGCCGGCCAACGTGCGCCGCCAGCGGGCGGCGCTCACTTCGCCAGCTCCGCCCAGTAGGTGCCGAAGACCAGGACCGACAGCACGAAGCCGACCACGAGGTTCACCGCGACGCCGGCCGTGAAGGCGATGGCCGGCCGCCCGCCCGCCGGGGCGAAGTCGCGGAAGCGCGTCGTCAGCCCGATCGACAGGAAGCTGAACGTGAAGGCCCAGATCCGCAGGCTGGTGATGGGGGCGATCAGGGCGGGCTTCACCCGCGCGTTGTAATCCGCGAACGAGATCCCCCGCGTCACGGCGGTGACCAGGAGCGAGGCGATCAGGAACCCGACCACGAATTTCGGGAAGCGCCACCAGATCTGGCCGACCTCCACCGGGCCTGTCGTGCCCTCCCGCTCCCAGTAGGTCACCGAGATGATCGACAGGACGAGGGCCCAGATGCCGATCCAGACATCGCGCCCGACCACCTTGATCAGCGTATAGGCCCAGACGGCCTGATCGGCGGTGCCGGCGATGCCCGTCGCCGGACCCGCGAGGCCGCCATAGGCCTGCGCCGCGGCGAAGCCCGCCGCATCGGCGAATTCCGAGGTGCCGATCCACGCTCCCCCGACCCCGGCCGGGAGGCCCAAGGCCCGGGACACCAGCGGCAGCAGGAAGATCAGCACGATCGCCCAGAGCACGACGAGCGTGATCGCGATCGGCGGATCCTCCTTGCGGGCGCGCACGGCCCCGGCGACGGCGATCGCCGCCGAGACGCCGCAGACCGCGCCACCGGCCCCCAGCGTCGCGGCCAGCCGATGGTCGAGGCCGAGCCTGCGCGCCACGAAGAAGATGACCAGGAAGGTCAGGATCGAGACGATCGACGCCTGCAGGATCGCCACCGGGCCCGCCCAGAGGATCAGCGTGAACGGCAGCGTCGCGCCGAGCAGGACGATGCCGAGCTTCACGTAGAACTCGACGCGGAACGCCGCCGACAGGGCCGCCGGCAGGCCGGTCGTGTTGGCGATCACCAGCCCGATGAAGAGGGCGATCAGCGGCGGTTCGAGGTTGTAGGTCTGCGCCTTGTCCCAGGCGCCGAGGGTGAAGATCGCGAAGGACAGGAGATAGACCAGCACGAAGGAGGCCAGGAAGGCCCCCGGGCGCAGGCCGATGACGGCGAGGGCGAACGTGAAGACGGCGGCGAAGACCACGAACTGGGCGGCGTAGCGGACGGCATCGGCCGAAAGCTGCGCCCAGAGCTGATCCAGCGTCGACCATTTGGCCGGCGCCGCGGCGATCCAGCCGATGCTGGCTCCCTGGGCGAACGCCGCGTAGGCGATCAGCACGGTGGCCAAGCCGACCCAGACGGCCCACCAATCCTCCTTGCGCCACAGTTCGTTCCACCCGCCCCCGTGTTTCGAGGACACCGGCTCGGTTGCGGCCGGTATCGCAGCGTCCCCACCCATCTCGACCCTTTCACACATCCAGCACCCAGGACCCCGTGCCCGGCCCCGAGGACCGGCCACGCATCCCGCCGCCACTTCGGCGCCGAGGGAGAGCCCCGGGCGCGCTGTCTCGACTGCGCGTTGCGGTATGCCCGTCCACGGCGCGGGACGCTACGGCCCCGCGGCGTTGGCGAGCGCCTGCTGCGGCTCGGCGAGGAACAGGGACCGCAGCCGCGCCGCCGCTTCGGGAGGCGGCAGCGCGAGGGCGCGCGTCGCCTCGGCGATCCGGGCCTCGCAATCCTCCGATCGGGTGCCGCTCGAAACCGTGACACCCGGGCCTGTGACCGCCGGGATCGTGGCGGGGACGGCCCCTTGGCCCGGCGCCGCCCCGTGGCCCGGCAGCGCCCCTTGGCCGGGCGGCGCCCCCTGCGTCCGGGCGAGGAGCGGCGCCAGCCCGAACGCCGAGGGTCCCTCGGCGCGGAGCCGCGCGTCGAGCGTCACGAGATCGCCGGCCGTGATCGCCGTGCAGGCGGCCGCGCCCCGCGTGCCGGTGATCCGCATCATCGCCAGCACCCGGCGCCCCAGCGCCCGGACGACCCCGTCGTCGGCCGCCCGGAAGCGCCGCCGCAGGTAGGCGCCGGCCAGCCGGCTCAGGCCCGCCCGCGCCTCCGCCTCCGGCCGCCCGGCCGCGTAGCTGTCCCGGTACCACCGGGCGATGGGATCGAGTCCCGCCGCCTCGGCCTGCCGCAGGATCGGCAGGGCGCGCAGGATCGCCGCCCGGGCCCCGGCCTCGCTCGGATCCGCGTCGAGGGTGGAATCGGGGAAGCGGTCGGGGCCGACGACCTCGGTCACGACGCCGGCCGCGCGGAGTTCCGCCGCCGCGGGCATCCAGATCCCGGCCGGGGGCACCGCCAGGGCCCGCGCCACGAAGACCTGCGGCAGCCCGGCGGCACGGTAGGCCGCCCGCTCCGGCGCGGAATCGACCGGGTGCATCCGGCCGTGGGCGCCGATCTCGTAGGGCGCGTGGAAGCCGAGCCGGCCGCCGGCCGCGATGTAGCGCGTCCGCCCGCGGACGAAGATCAGCGTGCAGGCCGAGGCGCAGGCATCGGGCACGTAGGTGGCGAGCCCGCGCGCCGCCACGAGCGCCCCGATCGCCGCGCCCTCCTCGACCAGCCCGCCGTCGCTGGTGAGGTGGAGGCGCGCGATCTGCGGATGCGCGGCGAGGGTCTCGGCGACCCGCGCGGCCACACCCGCCGTGAGGTCGCCGGCGAGGCGCAGGTCCCGGCCATCCGGCCCGACCGTGAGCCGGGCCGGGATCTCAGGCCCGTCCGCCGCGGCGGCCGCGCGGCGGTTCTTCGACAGGGACCCGGCGACAACCGGGCCGGCGGCGAGCGCCAGCGCGAGGACGCAAGCCGCCCTCCCCGCCCGACGCCGCCACCCGCGGGGGATGACCGACATCACAGGTTTCCATCGTTCGGGAGCGGGATTGCCGGCGCGGCCGGCCGCGGCGCGTCTACTGGAGGTAGGCGACGAACATCTCGGCGACGGCCCGGGACGCGTAGTCCTCCGGGCTCTCGCCCCGGCGGACCGGGAAGGCCTCCGCCACCCGGCGGCCGGCGAGGATCCGGTCCACCTCGTCGGGCATCAGGCCGTCGTCGAAGGCGGTCGCGAGGGCGGCGCGTTCGTAGGCGGGCTGGGAGCGGACGCTCCCGTACAGGGTTCGGCCGAGGGACGCGGCCGGGTCGGCCTGCGCGGCCGAAGCGGCGCTCAGGTCAGATTGGGTGTGCCAGGTCGTCTCATAGGTCTGCATCGGTGATCGCCTTCCGTGCCTGATGTCGTGTGCTCTCCGCCTCCTGGACGCGGCAACACGGCAGACACGGCACAGTCGTCAGGGCGATCCGATCCTTGCTGGCGACCACGGCACACCTCATTCGGTTCTGCGTCGACTTCGCGTCGACACCGTCAATCTAGATGCCGATGCCGAGAATGTGCTGCCAAATCGACGATAACTTGCAGCGCAGGCTGTTCGCCGAAGGCGCGTCCCGGAGCATAAGATGCGGTCCGGCCGGGGCCTGCACGCGCCCTACGGCTCACCCGCGGCCGACGGCCGGGCGGCGAGCGGTCTGGGCGGGGTGGCGTTCGGGCAGCCGGTCGCCCTGCCCGAACAGCTTGTGCCGGTACGACCCGTCCGCATACGCGGTCTTGTAGAGCCCCCGGTCCTGCAACTCCGGGATCACGATGTCGATGAAGTCGGAGAAGCTCTCCGGGACGACGATGCGGCTGAGGTTGAACCCGTCGACCTCGCCCTCCTCGAGCCAGGCCTGAAGTTCGTCGGCGATCGACACCGCGTCGCCCGCCAGCACCGCGTAGCGCCCGCCGAGATCCAGCTCCGCCAGGAGGTCGCGCTTGGTCAGGCCGCGCTTGGCGGCGGCCGCG
>CAXTCV010000003.1:0-17311 GCA_964242725.1 uncultured Methylobacterium sp. | reverse complement strand
GGCCGCGCTTGGCGGCGGCCGCGGTGGCGGACTGGATGGCGTTGCCGGGGCCGTAGGGGATCGGCTCGTCGAGGCCGTAGCGCGCGAAATCGATCCCCGTGGACGCGGAGAAATGCGCGAGGCCCGCCTCCGGGTTGGCGTAGCGCCGGTACTCGGCGCGTTTCTCCGCGGCCTCGGCCCGGCTCCGGCCCGGGATGACCGCGAGGCCGACGAACACCTTGATGTCGTCCGGCCGGCGCCCCGCCGCCACCGCCTCGGCCCGGAGCGCGCGCACGGCCTCCCGGGCGGCGCCCCGGTCGCGTGCGGAGATGAACACGCACTCGGCGTGGCGCCCGGCGAAGGCCCGGCCGCGGCCCGATGCGCCCGCCTGGTAGAGAACCGGCGTGCGCTGAACCGATGGCTCGGACAGGTGATAGCCCTCGACATCGAAGAAGTCGCCGTGATGCGAGACCGGCCGGATATGGGCCGGATCGCTGAACACCCGGGCCTCCCGGTCCCGGCGCACGGCCGCGTCGTCCCAGCTTCCCTCCCAGAGCTTGTAGAGCACTTCGAGATACTCGTCGGCGTAGTCGTAGCGCCGGTCATGGGTCGGCAGGCTGCCGCCGCTCTGGCCGCGATGGGCGCTGTCGAGATAGCCGGTGACGATGTTCCAGCCGATGCGGCCGCCGGTCAGGTGATCGAGGGTCGAGAGGCGCCGGGCGAAGGTATAGGGCGCCTCGGTATGGACGTTGACCGTCACGCCGAAGCCGAGATGCTCGGTCACCGCCGCCATGGCGGGAACCAGCAGGCTCGGATCGTTGACCGGGAGTTGCACCGCCTCCCGGGCGGTGACGGCGATGCCGCCGCCGTAGATGTCGTAGACGCCGCTGATGTCGGCGATGAACAGGCCGTCGAACAGGCCGCGCTCCAGCAGCTTCGCCTGGTCGGTCCAGTACCGGAGGGTGTTGTACGCGGACGACCGGTCGCGCGGATGGGTCCACAGGCCGTGGTTGATGTGGCCGACGCAGTTCATGGTGAACGCGTTCAGCCGGATCTGCTTCTTGGCGGCCATCAGAGGGCTCCGTGCCGGGGCGGCAGCCGGCCGTCGAGGTGGTAGGCGCCGATCCAGTGGTATTTCCAGCGCACCGGATCGTGCAGGGTGTGGGTGCGGACGTTGCGCCAGTAGCGGTCCAGCGCCTCGGCCCGGTCGGTGGCGGAGGTTCCGCCGAGTTCGAGCAGCGTGTTGGCCGCGCGCAGCCCGGCCCGGTGGCTCGCGGCCCGGGCCTCCGCCACGGCCACGGAGGCCGCCGCGACGCTGTCCGCGTCGGGTTCGGCCTGCGCGGCATCGACGAAGCGGCCGGCCCGCTCCAGCAGGGCATCGGCGGCGGCGAGCCGCACCCGCACGTCGCCGAGCGCGTGGAGGGTCAGCGGATCCTCGCCGGCGCGGGCGACGCCGGCATCGATCCACGGCCGGGCCCGATCCCTGAGAAAGGGCAGCGTCGCCGCGAAGGCGCTCTGGCCGATGCCGAGATCGATCCCGGCGTGCAGGATCTGCGCGAAGGGGCCGATGGCGGTGGGGCGGTCGATCGAGGCCTGGAACGGCACCACCCAGTCCGGCTCCACCCGAACGCGGTCGAACACGACCGAGCCCGAGCCGGTGAGCCGCTGGCCGAACCCGTCCCAATCGTCGACCAGCGTCACGCCGGGGGCGTCCCGGGGGATGAACACGAGGTCGGCGACCGTGCCGCCCGATTCCTGGGCATTGACCATCGTGGGAATGCGGTGGGCGAACAGCGAGCCGGTGCAATAGTATTTGCGCCCCTCCACGTACCAGCCGGAGGGATCGCGCACGAGCCGCGTGCGGCGGGTGTGGTCCCGCGGGCCGATCTCGGCAAGCGCGTTGCCGAACCGCTCGCCGGCCAGGACCCGTCCGTAGAGGGCGCGCTTCTGGGCCTCGGTGCCGCCGTTGCGGAGCACTTCGAGGGCGTAGAAGTGGTTCTGCGGGATCTGGCCGATCGACCCGTCCGCCGCCGCGACGAGGGCGATCACCTGCGCCACCGTCGCGGCGCTCACGCCGGGGCCGCCGTAGTCCCGCGGCACCGTGATCGCCCAGAGGCCGGTCTCGGTGAAGCGCTCGATCTCCGCGAAGGGCAACCGGCGGTCGAGGTCGCGCTCGGCGGCGGCGGCGGCCAGCTCCCCGGCCAGGTCCCGCGCGGCGGCCAGCGCAGCCGCATCGTCGGCGGGCACCGGCACCGGACGCGGAGGCTCGGGGAGACGCGTGAACGCGGTTTCGTGCGCCTGAAGCGGCATGACCCTCAGTTCCACTGGTGCCGGGTGGGCAGCGCGCCGTTCAGGATGTAATCCCCCACGAGGTGGTATTTCCAGCGCACGGGATCGTGCAGCGTGTGCACCCGCGCATCGCGCCAGAAGCGGCCGAGATTGTAGCCCGCGCGGGTCGCCGAGGCGCCGGCGAGTTCCAGCAGGCGCTCGGAGGCCTCGAGCGCGACTTCGGTGGTGAGGATCTTGGCCTCGGCGACGGCGACGGACGCCTCGGCCGAACTCTGCGCGGTAATGGCGGCGGCGGCGATGCGGTCCAGCGTCCGGCCGGCGCGGGCGAGCACCGCCTCGGCGGCGTGCAGGTCGACCGCCAGCCGCCCGACCTCGCCGAGAATGTGCGGATCCTCGGCCACGCTCTCGGCGGTGAACGGATAGGGCCGTGTCCGGGTCCGCAGGAAGTCCAGGGCGGCTTCGGTCGCGCCCCGGGCGATCCCGGCATCGATCGCCGCCTGCACGAGCTGGGAGACCGGTCCGAACAGGGCCGGCCGCTCGGCCAGGGGCGCGAGTTCGATGGTCAGGCCGTCCTCGATCGGCGCGTCCGCGAACACCACCGTGCCGCTGGCCGTGGTGCGCTGCCCAAAACCCTGCCAGTCGTCCACGACCCGCACCCCCGGGGCGTCGCGGCGTGCCCAGACCAGCAAAGGCCGGCCGTCCGGGGCCACGGCGCGGGTCGGGATCCAATGGGCGAAGAGGGCGCCGGTGGAATAGAAGCGCCTGCCGGTGAGGCGGCTGCCCTCCGCCCCGGGCGCCAGCCGCGTCTCCACCTGGGTGATCGCCTTGCCGTTGCGGGACGGCCCGGCATTGCCGATCCGGTGGCCCTCGAGCACGGCGCCGTAGATCCGGGCCTGCTGCTCGGGGCTCGCCGCCGCCCGCACCAAGGCCAGCACGCCGAACTGGCTCTGCGGGATCTGGGCGGCCGAGCCGTCGGCGGCGGCCAGGATGGCGAACACCGCGGCCAGCGTCGCGTGCGCGACATCGGCGCCGCCATAGGCCCGCGGCACGGTGATGCCGCCCAGGCCGCTCGCCGTGAACGCCTCGATCTCCGCCCAGGGCAGGCGCCGGTCGCGGTCGCGCTCCGCGGCCCCGTCGGCGAAGCGCTGCGCGATGGTCCGGGCGATCTCGATCGCCTCCGCGTCCGAGCGGATCCGGTGCGGGCGGGTCGGGGGCAGCGGGCGCCGGTCGTCGAGACCGTCGGCATGGTGCAGGTTCATGCGCGGATCACCTCGAACGGAACGGGGGGGCGCGCGCCAGCCGCCGCGGGGGGCGCGCCCGCATGCGGGACGATCAGCGGGCGCGCAGGCGCCGGACCGCGCGGTCGCCCACGAACTGCACCAGGCAGACCAGCGCCACCAGCACCGCGATCACCGCCGCCATCACGGTGGTGTCGAAGCGCTGGTAGCCGTACCGGATCGCGACATCGCCGAGGCCGCCGGCGCCGACTGCCCCGGCCATGGCGGAGGCGCCGATCATCGCGACGAGGGTGATGGTGAAGCCCCCCAGGATGCCCGGCAGGGCCTCGGGCAGGAGCACGTGGAGCAGGATATGCCGGCGCCGGCAGCCGATGGACTGGGCCGCCTCGATCAGCCCGCCATCGACCTCCCGCAGCGAGACCTCGGCGATCCGCGCGAAGAACGGCGTGGCGCTGACCGAGAGCGGGACGATCGCCGCCCAGATGCCGATGGTGGTGCCCGTCACCAACCGGGTGAACGGGATCAGCGCCACCAGCAGGACGATGAAGGGCACGGCGCGGAAGCCGTTGACGATCGTCCCGACCACCCGGTTGGCCTTCGGCGCCGGGACGATGCCGCCGGGCTCCGAGGTGACCAGGAACAGCGCCAGCGGGATGCCGGCCAGCACCGCGATCCCGGCCGAGACACCGACCATGACCAGCGTGTCGAGGAAAGCCTGCCCGAGGCGGTCAATCATCTGCGGTGACATAGCCGATCCTCTCGACGGTTCCTCCGAGGGCGCGCACCCGATCCTCCGCGTCCGGCCCCGCCGCATCGAGGGCGACCAGCATCCGGCCGACCGCGTGGCCCTGGATCCGCTCGATGCCGGCCTGGAGCAGCCGGACGGGGACGCCGGCGGCCGCCACGAGGGCCGACAGATCGGGGCCGGCCGGTCCGGCGCAGGTGATCGCCAGGACCGTCGCGGCGCCCGGGGCCGGGTGCGACCGCAGCCGGGGCGCCAGATCCGCCGGCAGGCCCCGGCTCAGGGGTTCGAGGAGGGCCCGGGTCGTGGGATGTTCGGGGCCGCCGAACACCCGCCAGACCGGCCCGGTCTCGACGACACGGCCCTTTTCCAGCACCACCACGTCGCTGCAGATCTCGCGGATCACGCTCATCTCGTGGGTGATCAGGATGATGGTGATCCCGAGCCGGCGGTTGATGTCGCGCAGCAGGTTCAGGATCGTCAGGGTCGTTTCCGGGTCGAGCGCGGAGGTCGCCTCGTCGCAGAGCAGGATGTCCGGGCGGCTGACGAGGGCGCGGGCGATGCCCACGCGCTGCTTCTGGCCGCCGGAGAGGCGCGACGGATAGGTCTCCGCCTTGCCCTCGAGCCCGACCAGGCGCAGCGCCTCGTGGACCCGCGCGGCGATCTCCGCCTTCGGCAGGCCGGCCACCCTGAGCGGCAGCGCCACGTTCCCGCGCACGGTCTTGGCCGAGAGCAGGTTGAAATGCTGGAAGATCATGCCGACGCGGCGGCGCAGGGCCACCAGCCCGTCCGTGTCCAGCGCCGCGACCGGCGCGCCGTCGACCAGCACGCGACCGGAGGTCGGCGCCTCCAGCCGGTTGACCGTGCGCAGCAGGCTCGACTTGCCGGCCCCCGAGCGGCCGATGATTCCGAAGATCGCCCCTGCGGGCACGTCGAGGTCGACCTGATCGAGGGCCTGGACCGGGCCGGCGGCGGACAGGTAGGTCTTGGACACCGCCTCGAACCGCACGGTGCCGGCCGCCCGGGTCTCGATCGCCGACACGAAGGCGGGCGCGGCGGAGGGGCCGGGCCGGTCCCGGGCGATCCAGCGGGCGGGGTCGCGGAGGCTGTCGAACGTGAGGCCGGCCATCAGTTCTGCCACGCCAGCACGTAGAGCTTGTCGCTGTCGGCGAAGGATTTGTGGATCTGCCGCTTCACCGCCTCCGAATTCTGGAAGATCTGCACGAACCTGGCGATGGTCGGGTCGTCCTTGCGCGCCGCCTTGGTGACGAAGCTCACCGCGAAGAGCTTGTCCTCGATGCCGGTGTAGATGAGGCCGCTGTTCGGATCGAAGCTGCCGGCGGCGACGATGAAGTGCGGATAGCCCTGCGCGAGATCGACATCGCCGGTGATGCGCGCGAGCTGGGGGCCCTCGACCTCGGTGAATCTGAGCTTCTTCGGGTTCTCGGTGATGTCGTCGAGCGTGCCGAGGAAGCCGACCTGGTCCTTGAGCTTGATCAGCCCGGCCTTCTGAAGCAGCAGCAGGCCGCGGCCCTGGTTCACCGGATCGTTGGCGATCGCCACCGTGCCGCCCACGGGGATCGCCGCGAAGCTCGTGTGCTTCAGGGAATAGAGCCCGAGATTCTGCAGGATGCCGAGCCCGACGATCGCGAATTTGTAGCCCTTCTGCCGCTCGGCATTCTCCATGAAGGGGCGGTGCTGGAAGAAGTTCAGGTCGATATCGCCCGCATCGAGCGCGACGTTCGGCGTCGTCCAGTCGCTGAACTCGATGACCTTGACGGCGAGACCCTGGGTCTTGGCCTCGGCCGCGGCGACGTTGACCGCGTCGGCATAGGCGCCCGGGACCACACCGACCGTGAGGGTCTCGGCCCGGGCGGCCATCGCGCCGAGCGACAGAAGGGCGGCGGTGAGGAGACTCAGGACTCTCATCGGGTGGAACTCTGGGAGAGGGCGGCTTTGGGCAGCCAGGGCAGGGCGTAGAGGCTCGGGTTGTGGGCGAAGGACGCGTCGATCCGCGCCCGCACGGCCGGCGAGGTCTGATAGATCGCCACGAACTGCGCGATCTCGGGATCATCGGCCCGGTCGGCCCGGGTCACGAACCGAATGGCGTAGGCGCGGTCGCCGATGCCGGAATAGATCAGCGCCTGGCCGGCGAAGTCTGCGCGACCGGCATTGACGTAGTGCGCCGGATCCCCCTGCGCGAGATCGACATCCGAGACGGCGCGGACCAGCTGCGGCCCCTCGATCTCGACGAATCTGAGTTTTTTCGGATTGGCGACCACGTCGTCGAGCGTCGCCTTCGTGCCGGGCCCGGCCTTGAGCGTGATGAGCCCGGCGGATTCGAGGAGAGCGAGCCCCCGGCCCTGGTTCACCGGATCGTTCGCCACCGCCACATTGGCCCCGTCCGGCAGGGCGGCGAGGCTCGCATGCCGCTCCGAATACAGACCGATATTGGGCAAGATGCCGAGGGCGACGCTCTTGAGCGGAAAGCCGGTCTCTGCGACGGCGTTGTCGAGGAAGGCCTGATGCTGGAAGTAGTTCACGTCGAGATCGCCGTTGGCGAGGGCGAGATTGGGCGTCTTCCAGTCGGTGAATTCGACCACCTGCACATCGAGCTTCCGTGCCTTGGCCTCCGCCGCCGCGACGTGGACGGAATCGGCCAGGGATCCGGGCGTGACCCCGATCCGCACCCGGGCGAGGGCCGGTGCGGCGCCGAGGGCGAGCAGCAGCGCGGCCGCCAGGACGCGGAGTCTCCGGTGCGGCGGCCGGGGCGAGCGGACGACGCCGGCCGGTGGGTGGAGGATCGCGCGGGAATCCATGACGGCGTTCGACCTCGCGGGACCCCGTCGGCCCCGCACCCCAGAGCGGATCGGATGGTCGTCCATCGAGCGCCCCACGCACCCTATCCCCGGCGTCCGAGTCCTCCGGGCGCGACGGCCCCGGGAGGATCGAGTGGGATCGTGTCAGGACGATCGTTGCGACCGCGAGCGTTTGATCTCGCGCTGCAAACTAGACCAGAGCCGCAGGGCCGGGCATTCCAAAGATCTCTGAATCGCGATACAGACGACCTACCCCCGGCTCGACAGACAGAAGTTCTCGCCTGCCTCCGATCGGTGGCGCGGGCTCGACGTCAGACCGCCGTCGGTTTAGGGGCCACGGCCTCCGACTGGGGCTCCCCGCGGGACGCCCGCTCGGCGCGCGCCTTCAGGCGTCGTCCCCCGCGATCGCGCGCTTGCCGGCCGGCGACATAGTCCTGCCCGGCCGCTGCAAGCGACGCGGCACCGGGAACCTGCCGTTCAGGAACTGATCCGCTTCGGGATCGCGCGGCCGCGACAGGCGGCGCGGTATTGCTGGCGCGGCAGGCCGCGCATGTTGCGCCGGTCCGCCTCCTGCGTGCAGGCGGTCTTGCGGTCGGCCTTGTTCAGTTCCCGGGTGCCGGAGGACGGCACGTCGGTCGGCGCGGGCGCGGTGTAGCTTTGCGCGCGTGCCACCCCCGGAAGGGCGACGAGAAGGGCGAGCAGATACAACCGGCGCATGATCGTCCCTGTGAACCAGTGCCACGCTGAAGCAAGCCCCGCGCCAGGACCAAGGCCCACGGGCGGCGCGGGGGCTCCCGTTCAGGGCACGGATTCCGGCGCGGGATCGCGCAGCGGATCGCCCCCGCGGGTCCGGCATCTGTTGCAATTTTATGACGCGCGCGGCCATCCGCACGCAGAGCCGGGGCGATGGCATATCGGTTGCGGCCGCTCGTCCGATGATTTGCGAAGTCGGGGGACCAAGACAATGTTCAGGCGCGGAATCGCGGCTGCCTTATTGCCAGCCCTGATATTCGGTGCCGCGCATGCGGCAGACTTTGAAACCGGCAAGGCGGCCAAGGCGCCCGACGCGGCGGCCGTGGCCGATGCGCCGTTCTTCCTCTTTGCCGACACGCAGGTCAGCTATCGCTACCAGTTCCCGACGGTCTCGCCCGGCGTCCAGATCCAGCGGGCGGACGGCAGCTTCGTCTCCCGGGAGGCGCCCAAGCAGATCCTGAACATCGCGCATGCCGATGCCTGGGCCTACGGCACCAACTTCTTCTCCCTCGACATCCTGAAGTCGGGCTCACAATTCCCGGCGGGCACCACCAACGCGCCGGGCAGCGTCGCCGCGCCGGCCTTCTTCGATTACGGCAATACCGAAGCCTACGGCCTGTACCGCGGCACCCTCAGCCTGAACGCGCTCACCGGCACCAAGGCGTTCACGATTCCCGGGCTCGTCAAGGACGTGTCCCTCGCCTTCGGGTTCGACGCCAATGCACAGAACGACGCGTTCGGCTCGAAGAAGCGCGATATCGTCGGCGGCCTGAACTTCTCCTTCGACGTCCCGGCGGGATTCCTCAATCTCAGCACGCACGTCTACAAGGAGTGGAACCGCAACGGCTTCAACCTCCAGCCGGATCGCGACCAGAGCTTCGACGCCGTTCCGGAATTCGAGCTCGTCTACAACTTCCCGCTGACGTTCACCGGGCTGCCGCTCAGCCTGACCGGGTTCAACAACATCGTCCTGCCCAAGGGCCGCGGCGTGCGCAACGTCGCGGACTTCCAGTTCAACCCGCCGCGCGGCCTCGAGTTTCTCTCGCGCACCAACCTCGTGCTCGATCTCGGCAAGCTGATCTACGACCAGCCGAACAAGGTCGATGTCTTCATCGGCTTCCAGTACTGGCTGAACAAGTTCGGCAACGTGGAGACCGCGACCTTCAAGGGGACCGAGGAGAAGAGCTTCCTCGCGGGCTTCGCCTTCCACGTCTTCTGAGGCGCTGTCCCGGCATCGCGGAGGGGCTGGATGACGATCGCGGCGACTGAGCCGATGCCCGCCTCGGGCGATCCGAGGCCGCTGTTCGGCGCCTACGGCATCGTGAAGCGCTTCGGCGCCTTCACCGCCAACGACCGCATCGACCTCGAGATCCGGGCCGGCGAGATCCACGCCCTGCTCGGCGAGAACGGGGCCGGGAAATCCACGCTGATGAAGATCCTCTACGGCCTGCTGGAGCCGACCGAGGGCGTCGTCACGCATCGGGGCGACGTGGTCCGGCTCAGGAACCCCGAGGCCGCCCGCCGGCTCGGCATCGGCATGGTGTTCCAGCACTTTTCCCTGTGCGAGAACCTGACGGTCGCCGAGAACATCGCCCTCGTGATGGGCAAGGGCCTCGGCCGCCGGGCGCTCGCCGACCGGATCGCGGCCCTCGGTCGGACCTATGGCCTGCACCTCGACCTGGATCGGCCGGTCTGGTCGCTGTCGGCGGGGGAGCGTCAGCGCATCGAGATCGTGCGCTGCCTGCTCCAGGACCCGAAGCTCGTCATCCTCGACGAGCCGACCTCGGTGCTCACCCCCGGCGAAGCCGAAAAGCTGTTCACGGTGCTGGAGCGCCTGCGGGACGAGGGCCGGGCGCTGCTCTACATCTCGCACCGGCTCGACGAGGTGCGCCGCCTCTGCGCCCGCGCCACGATCCTGCGCGGCGGCCGGGTCGTCGGCGCCTGCGATCCGCGGGCGGAGAGTGCCGGCTCGCTCGCCGCCATGATGGTCGGCGCGCCGGTGCGCGCGCTGACACGCGAGGCCGCCCCCGCACTTTCGGCGCCGGCGGGACCCGAGCGCCTGCGCCTCGACCGGCTGTCGCTGCCCGCCCCCGGCCTGCACGCGACCGGCCTGCGCGACATCTCGCTCAAGGTCCGGGGCGGCGAGATCCTCGGCATTGCCGGGATCGCGGGCAACGGCCAGTCCGAACTGTTCGCGGCGCTCTCGGGGGAGGCCCGGGCGCCGGAGGCCGGCGCCGTCCGCATCGACGGGACGCCCGCCGGCCGCCTCGACATCAACGCGCGGCGGCGCCTCGGGGCCGCCTTCGTGCCCGAGGAGCGCAACGGCCATGGCGCGGCGCCCGGCCTGAGCCTCTCGGAGAACGCGGTGCTCTCCCGCTACGCGACCGCGCCGCTGACGCGCTTCGGACTCGTGCGGCGGGCGGCGGCCCGGGCGCTGGCTTCCCGGGTGATCGCGGCGTTCGACGTGCGCAAGGCCGGCCCGGACCCGGCCGCCGGCACCCTGTCGGGGGGCAACCTGCAGAAGTTCGTGGTCGGACGCGAGATCCTGGCCGAGCCCGGGGTGCTCGTCGTCGATCAGCCGACCTGGGGCGTCGACGCGGCGGCGGCCGCGCGCATCCGCCAGGCGCTGATCGACCTCGCCGCGCGCGGGGGCGCCATCCTGATGATCAGTCAGGACCTCGACGAACTGTTCGAGATCGCCGGATCCATCGCGGTCCTCCAGGCCGGCACCCTGTCGCGGGCCGTGCCGCGCGCCGAGACCTCCCGCGAGGCGGTGGGCCTGCTGATGGGCGGCTCCGGCGTCCCGCCCGACCGCATCCGCGAAGGGGCCGCCCATGCGCCTTGACCTCGTGCCGCGCCCCGGCCGCTCGCCGCTCGCCGCGCTCCTCGCGCCGGCCCTGGCCTTCCTCGCCTCCGTGCTGCTCGGCGGCGTGGCCGTCGCGCTGCTCGGCGTCTCGCCGGCGGCGGCCTTCGCGGCCTACTTCATCGCGCCGCTGTCCGAACTGTGGTCCCTGCAGGAGATCGCCCTGAAGGCCGCGCCGCTCGCCCTGATCGCGACGGGCCTGGCCTTCTGCTACCGGGCGAACCTGTGGAATATCGGCGCGGAGGGCCAGTTCGTGGTCGGCGGCCTCGCCGGCGGCTGCGTCGCCCTCGCCACCCAGGGCAGCGCGGGCGTCACCCTGTGGATCCTGCCGACGATGCTCGTCGCCGGCACGCTCGCCGGCAGCCTCTACGCGATGATCCCGGCCGTGCTGAAGGTGCGGCTCGGCGTCTCCGAGATCCTGACCAGCCTGATGCTGGTCTACGTCGCGGAACTGCTCCTCGACTACATGGCCCGGGGACCGTTGCGCGATCCGGCGGGATACAACTTCCCGCAGAGCGTCCCCTTCGATGCCGCCGCGCGCCTGCCCTACCTGATGGAGGGGGAAACCCTGCATGCGGGCGTGCTCGTGGCCTTCGCGGCCGTCGTGCTGGCCACGATCGTCCTCGGGCGGACCCTGTTCGGGTTCGAGGTGCGGGTCGTCGGGGCGAGCCCGCGCGCCGCCCGGTTCGCCGGCTTCAGCGAGGCCCGCCTGACGCTCGCCGCCTTCGCGGTCTCGGGCGGGGCGGCGGGGCTCGCGGGGATCGCGGAAGTCGCGGGCAAGATCGGCCAGCTCCAGCCGACGATCTCGCCGGGCTACGGCTTCACGGCGATCATCGTCGCCTTTCTCGGCCGGCTCTCGCCCCCCGGCATCCTCGTCGCCGCCCTCGTGATCGCGCTCACGACGATCGGCGGCGAGGGCGCGCAGATCGACCTCCGGCTTCCCCTCGACCTGACGCGGGCCTTCCAGGGCTTGCTGCTCGCCTTCGTCCTGGGGGCGGACGTCCTCACCCGCTTCAAGGTCCGCCTCGTCCCGGGAGGTGCGCGATGACCCTCGACATGGTCCAGATGATCCTGATCACGGTGCTGGCGGCGGCGACCCCGCTGATCATCGCCGCGATCGGCGAACTGGTGGTCGAGCGTGCGGGCGTGCTCAACCTCGGCGTCGAGGGCATGATGATCTGCGGGGCGGCCGTCGGCTTCGCCGCCGCGGTCGAGACCGGCTCGACCCTCCTGGGCGCCCTGGCCGGCGCCGGCGCCGGATTGGGCCTGGCGGCCCTGTTCGGGCTGCTGACCGTCGGGCTCGCGGCCAACCAGGTCGCCTCGGGTCTCGCGCTCACGATCCTCGGCCTCGGCCTGTCGGGCCTCGTGGGCGCCCCGTATGTCGGCCTGAAACGGGATCCCGCACCGCATCTCGACATCCCCGGTCTGAGCGACCTGCCGGGGATCGGCCGGCTCCTGTTCGGCCAGGACGCCTTCGTGTACGCGGGCCTGGCCCTGACCTGCGCCGTCTCGTGGTTCCTGTGGCGGACGCGGGGCGGCCTGATCCTGCGCGCGATCGGCGACGACCACACCGCCACCCACGCCCTCGGCCTGCCGGTGCGCAAGCTGCGCTTCCTGGCCGTGCTGTTCGGGGGCGCCTGTGCCGGGCTCGCCGGATCCTACCTCTCGCTGGCCTACACCCCGTTCTGGGCCCCGGCGATGACCGCAGGCCGCGGCTGGATCGCCCTGGCGCTCGTCGTCTTCGCCTCGTGGCGGCCGGCGCGGCTGGTGGCCGGGGCGATCCTGTTCGGAGGCGCCACGGTGCTGCAGCTCCATGCCCAGGCGGCGAGCATCGGCCTGCCCGGACAGGTGCTCTCGGCGCTGCCCTACCTCGCGACGATCGTCGCCCTCATCCTGCTGTCCCTCGGGCGGCGGCAGGGCGGCTCGCTCGCACCCGCCGCCCTGGGGCGCGACTTCACCCCGCACCGCTAGCGGTGCCGTCCACCGGAGAGGACTCGAGCGACCATGCGACATTCCATCTGCGCCTGCCTCGGTGCGCTCCTGCTGCTGCTCGGCCCGGCGCGGGCCGCGGACAAGCTCAAGGTGGGCTTCGTCTATGTCGGGCCGGTGGCCGATTACGGCTACTCGTTCCAGCACGACCTGAGCCGCAAGGCGCTGGCCGAGGCCATGCCCGACACGGTCGAGACCACCTACCTGGAGAACGTGCCCGAGGCCGACAGCGAGCGGGCGATCGAGAAGCTCGCGCGCTCGGGAGTGGGCCTGATCTTCACCACGTCGTTCGGCTTCATGGAGCCGACCCTGAAGGTCGCCAAGAAATTCCCGACGGTGAAGTTCGAGCACGCCACCGGCTACAAGCGCGCGGCCAACGTCTCGACCTACTCGGCCCGGTTCTACGAGGGCCGCTACGTCTGCGGGAAGATCGCCGCCAAACTCTCGAAGTCGGGCACGGTCGGCTACATCGCGTCCTTCCCGATCCCCGAGGTGGTGAGCGGCATCAACGCCTTCATGCTCGGCGCGCAGTCGGTCAACCCGAACGTGAAGGTGAAGATCGTCTGGGTGAACACGTGGTTCGACCCGGGCAAGGAGGCCGAGGCCGCCAAGGCCCTGCTGGCGCAGGGCGCCGACATCCTGACCCAGCACACCGATTCCGCCGCCCCGCTGCAGGAGGCCGAGAAGCAGGGCAAGCTCGCCTTCGGGCAATCCTCCGACCAGTACCGCTTCGCCCCGAAGGCGCAGCTCACCGCGATCGTCGACGACTGGAGCGGCTACGTGATCGGCGAGGCCAAGGCCGTGCGCGACGGCTCGTGGAAGAGCCACGACACCTGGGGCGGGATCAAGGACGGCCTCGTCGTGCTCGCCCCCTTCACCAACATGCCCGCCGACGTGAAGGCCATGGCCGAGGACACCGTGAAGGCGATCGCCGCCGGCACGGTGCATCCCTTCGCCGGTCCGGTGACGAAGAAGGACGGGACCGTCGCGGTCAAGGACGGCGAGACCGCCCCCGACCCGATGATCCTCGGCATGAACTGGTACGTGAAGGGCATCGACGACACGCTGCCCCAGTAGGGAGCCGCGGACCGCCGGACGCGGATCGGGGGCGGCGCCGTTCGAGGCGGCCCGTCAGCGGCTCGCGGGCGAACCGCCGGTGCCGGGCGGCGGCACGGCGGGCTCCTCGACGGCGACCCCGCCGCGGCTCGGCGGCACCTCGACAGCGTCACCCGACCGGATCGATTCGGCCTCGTTGCGCGGTCCGGCGATGCCCTCCGTGCCGCCCGGTGCGGTGGATGGATCGCGCCCGGCCGGTGCGCTGTAGGATTGCGCCGCGGCGGCGGCGGCGGCGCCGAGAAGCGCGCAGAACGCCAGTGTCACGGTCGTCTTCGTACCCATGGTCGCCTCGTGCCCGCTGCATTCCGCTCGGGACGAATGGCGCAGCCGCGGGCTGGTTCCGCCGTTTCAGCGCCGGTGGCGCGGATGCCTATGAAAGAGGCGAAAATGGCGACGGCGGACGCCGCGACCGCGCAGGCCGCCGGGCGCCGTGACGCGCGGCTGGCCCGCCGGTGGTGTCAGGGTGCCCTGCGCCGCCGCCCGCGGCGGGACGACGGGCAGGCCGCCCTCGAATCCGGCGCCCAGGCCGAGCCACGCGCCCCCAGCCAGCACCGCGATCACGCCCAGGCGGAAGATCCGCATCCCGTCTGCTCCTGGAATCTCGCCGGCGTCGCGGCCAACCCTGTGCCGCGGGGCTCAGCTCCCCCGGTACGTTTGGAAGCTCCACGGGGTCGCGGCCAGCGGCACGTGGTAATGCGCCTCCGGCTCCGCCACACCGAAGCGCAGGGGCACGACGTCGAGAAAGGCCGGCCGCGGCAGGTCGAGACCGAGCCGGCGGTGGTAATCGCCGAGCGCGAAGCGAAGCTCGTAGACCGCGATCGGGACCGGGCGCCCGCCGATCAGCGGCGCGTCGGTGCGGCCGTCGGCATTGGTGTGCGTGCGCCCGACGAGCGCGGTCTCGGTCTCCGAGACGATCTCGACCAGTTCCACGGCCACGCCCGCGGCCGGCCTACCCAGCGTCGTATCGAGCACGTGGGTCGAGATCCGGCCGGTGGTGCGCAGCGTACCGTCCCCCTCGACCAGGGCGCCGAGGCGGATGGCGGCGATGCGGAACACTTCGGCCTGCGCCGTGCGGAACTCGGTCTCCGGATCGGAGGCGAGGCGCGCCTCGAAGGCGGCCATCAGCGCGGCGCGGCCGTGACGTTTCACGCAGAGGATGAAGGGGATTCCGAAGCGAGCCCGGTAGGCCGCGTTCATCGCCGCGAAGCGGGCGTATTCGGCATCCGAGAGCCGATCGAGCCCGGCCGCCGCCTGCTCGGCGACCGAGGCGGGGGCGATGGCGCCGGCGCGGGCGGCGCGGCCGGCGAGTTCCGGATGACCGGCGAGCAAGGCGTGGCGCATCGCCTCCGGCGCGGCTTCGACCGCCGCGCACATCGCCGCGTGGAGCGCGGCGACGGTGCCGAACGGGCGCCGTGCCGCGGCGGCCCGGGCGACCCAGGGCGCATGCTCGAAGACCGCGCCCAGAGCCGCGATGAAGTCGGGTTCCGGGATGCCGTCGAGATCTGCGAGGGAAAACGTCATCGCGCCCGTACCGCCCCGGTCCCGTGCGACCGCGAAGCAGGCAACGGGCCAAGCGCCGGCACTCGGCCGTCCGCCGGCGACCCGCCGCGCAGGGGAAACGGGCGGCCTGCGGGCGCGACGGCCGTCGCGGGCGCCGAAACGCGGGCGTGGCATATGGCTTGCGCATCCGCCCCCATGGCGCATCGGGCCGCGTTCCGGCTGCCGGCCCGTAACGCCTCGGGAGAGTCTCCGCGATGTCGAGCGCCGTCCGGTCAGAGCCTTCCGCCGCCTCGGGTCCGGTCCCGCTCGGGCCGGCCACCGCCCCGGCCGGCCGGGTCGGCCCCCTCGCCCTCGGCCTCCTCGGCCTCCAGCACGTGCTGGTGATGTATGCGGGCGCGGTGGCGGTGCCGCTCATCGTCGGGCGGGCGCTGAAGCTGGCGCCGGAGCAGGTGGCGATGCTGGTCAGCGCCGACCTGTTCGCCGGCGGCCTCGCCACCCTGGTCCAGAGCTGGGGCCTGCCCGGGATCGGCGTGCGGATGCCGGTGATGATGGGCGTCACCTTCGCGGCGGTCACGCCGATGATCGCCATGGGGAGCAATCCCGCGATCGGGCTCACCGGCATCTACGGCGCGGTGATCGCCGCGGGCCTGTTCGCGCTCCTCGTCGCGCCGCTGATCGGGCGGCTGCTCCCGCTGTTCCCGCCGGTGGTGACGGGCACCATCATCCTGGTGATCGGGATCTCGCTGATGCGGGTCGGCGTGAACTGGGCGGCCGGCGGGGTCGGAAACCCGGCCTACGGCGCGCCCGTCTACCTGGCCATCGCGGCCTTCGTCCTCTGCGTGATCCTGGCGATCACCCGATACGGCACCGGCTTCGTCAACTCGGCCTCGGTGCTGATCGGCATCGTCCTCGGCATGGTCGTGGCCGGCTTGTTCGGGCTGGTCGACCTCGGCCACGTGGCGAGCGCGCCGTGGTTCGACGTGGTGCGCCCCTTCGCGTTCGGCTGGCCGAGCTTCGATCCGGTCTCGGTGGTCACGCTGAGCATCGTGATGATCGTCGTGATGATCGAGTCGACCGGCATGTTCCTCGCGCTCAGCGAGATCTGCGCCGATCCGGTCGACGCGGCGCGCCTGACCCGGGGCCTGCGCGGCGACGGCATCGGCACGGTGATCGGCGGCATCTTCAACACCTTCCCGTACACGTCGTTCTCGCAGAATATCGGCCTCGTCGGGGTCACCGGCGTGCGCACGCGCTACGTCGCGGTGGTCGGCGGGTTCATCATGCTGGGCCTCGGGCTGGTTCCCAAGCTCGCAGCGCTGGTCGAGGCCGTGCCGCAATGCGTCCTCGGGGGCGCGGGGCTCGTGATGTTCGGCATGGTCGGGGCGACCGGCACGCGCATCCTCGGCGCCGTCGATTTCGCCAGCAACCGCAACAACCTGTTCGTGGTCGCGGTCTCGGTGGGCTTCGGGATGATCCCCCTGGTGGCGCCGGCCTTCTTCCGGCAGATGCCCGAGGCGCTGCATCCGCTGCTCGAATCCGGCATCCTGCTCTGCGCGCTCTCGGCCGTGCTCCTGAACCTGTTCTTCAACGGGCTCGGCAGCGCGGAGGAGGCCCGCGAGGCCGCCATCCGCCAAGCCAAGACCGCAGAGGCGCATTGAGACACGCCTTCGGCCCCATTCCGGAGATCCCCATGGCCCTGACGGCATCGCGATACGGCAAAGGCCGGGTGCGGGTGATGCGCCTGACCCGCGACGGCGACCACCACACCCCGCGCGAACTGACGCTCACGGTCCTGATGACGGGGGCATTCGACGCCGCCTGGACCGCGGGCGACAACCGGGCCTGCGTGGCCACCGACAGCGTGAAGAACATCGTCAACGTCACCGCGGCGGAGAACCTCTCCCTGGACAAGGAGGCGTTCGCCGAGGCCGTGGCCAAGGTCTTCCTCGACACCTACCCCCAGGTGGAGGAGGTCGCGATCGAGGCCACGGAGACGCGCTGGCTGCGCCAGGAGATCGGGGGC
>CAXTCV010000002.1:0-70750 GCA_964242725.1 uncultured Methylobacterium sp. | reverse complement strand
GCGCGAGCGGCACCGTCACGCTCGGGATCACGGTCGCCCAGAAGCTGCGCAGGAAGACGAAGATCACCGCCACCACCAGGACGATGGTGAGCAGCAGGGTGAACTGCACGTCCTCGACGGAGGCGCGGATGGTCTGGGTCCGGTCGCTGAGGATGCCGATCTTGATCCCGGCCGGGAGGGTCGCGGTCAGCTGCGGCAGCTGTGCCTTGATGCTGTCCACCGTGTCGATCACGTTGGCGCCGGGCTGCTTGAACACGACCAGAAACACGCCGCGCTGGCCGTTGGTCCAGCCGGCCTGCTTGGTGTCCTCGGAGCCGGCCACCGCGTGGCCGATGTCGCGCACGCGCAGGGGCGCGCCGTTCTGGTAGGCGACGATCACGTCGTCCCAGTTCCTGGCCTCGGTGAGCTGATCGTTGGCGTAGATCGTGTAGCTGTGGCTGCCGCCGTCGATGCTGCCCTTGGGATTGTTGACCGTGGTCAGGGTGAGCTGCGTGCGCACGTCCTCCAGCGAGAGCCCCTTGGCCACGAGCTTGGCGGGATCGACCTGGATGCGGATGGCGGGCTTCTGCTGGCCGCCGATGAAGACCTGCGCGACGCCGGAGATCTGGCTGATCCGCTGGGCGAGCTGCACGTCGACGGCATCGTCGACCTCGATCAGCGGCAGGCTGTCGGAGGTGGCCGAGAGCAGGAGGATCGGCGAATCGGCCGGGTTGACCTTCCGGTACGTCGGCGGGCTCGGCAGGTTCTTCGGCAGCTGGCCGCCGGCGGCGTTGATCGCCGCCTGAATGTCGCTCGCCGCACCGTCGATGTTGCGGTTCAGCTCGAACTGGACGGTGACCGTCGAGATCCCGAGGGAGCTCGTCGAGGTCATCTGCGACACGCCCGGGATCTGGGAGAACTGCCGCTCCAGGGGCTGCGCCACCGAGGACGCCATGGTCTCGGGGCTGCCGCCGGGGAGCTGCGCCGTCACCTGGAGCGTCGGGAAATCCACCTGCGGCAGCGGGGCGACCCCCAGCAGCGGATAGGCCACCACCCCGAGGAACAGGATGCCGACCATGATCAGCGTGGTCGCCACCGGAAACCGGATGAACGGCGCGGAGATGCCACCTTTCATCGCCGGACCCGCCCGAGACGTGAGGCCGCCGTCGCGGCGTGACGGCCGATCACCGTTGAGCCTCCACCCGGCGCGCGGCTGCGTCCGGCGCCTCCGCCTGCGCCGCCCGGGGCGCGGGCGGTTCGCCGACGAGGCTCCCGTCCTGGACCTTGTACTGGCCGGCGGTGATCACCCGCTCGCCCGGCTTCAGGTCGCCGCTCAGGACCTGGGTCCGGCCCGAATCGGAGCGCCCGGCCTTCAGGGGGCGCTGGTGGGCGTGATTGCCCTCGTCCACCACGAAGGCGAACAGGCCGTCCGGTCCATGCTGGACCGCGTTGTCGGGAACCGTGGTGGCGACGGCGACGATGCCGACCCGCATCTTGGTGGAGACCGACAGGCCGGGCCAGAGGGCGTGGTTCCGGTTCTCGTACACGGCCTTGAGGCGGATCGTGCCGGTCGCCGTGTCCACCTGGTTGTTGAACAGCGCGAGCTTGCCGTCGGCGAGCTTGGTGAGCCCGTCCGAACTCCAGGCCTCCACCGGCACGTCGCCCTTCCGCAGGGCCGCGGTGATCGCGGGAAGCTGGTCCTCCGGCGCGGTGAAGACCACGAAGATCGGCTCCACCTGGGTGATCGTGACGATCGGGGTCTGGCCGGCGGCGTTGACGATGTTGCCGATATCGACCAGCCGGAAGCCGGTGACGCCGTCGATCGGCGCACGGATGGTGGCGTAGGAGAGCTGGGTCGACGCATTGTCGATGGCGGCCTGATCGGACGCGACCTGCGCGGTCAGCTGGGCGACCAGGGCGGTCTGCGTCTCGGTCTGCTGCCGCGACGCGTAGGCGCCGAGTCCGGTGTACCGGACGAGATCCGCTTTGGCGTTGTTCAGGTTGGCGGTGTCCTGCTCCTTCTTGGCCTTGGCCTGATCCATCGCCGCCTGATAGGGGCGCGGATCGACCTGAACGAGGATGTCGCCCTTGTGGACGGCTTGGCCTTCGCGGAACGCGACCTGCTGGATCTCGCCGTCGACGCGCGTGCGTGCCTGGACAGTGTTGTAGGCCTGGACGGTGCCGAGACCGTTCGACACGAGCGCGAACGGCCCCTGCTCGACGGTCCCGAGGGTTACGGGCACGGGACGCGGGGCGACGGCCTTTGGCTTCTCGGCAGGCTGGCCCAGCCGCGTGTAGCCGTAGGCCCCCCCGCCCGCGAGGGCGAGCAGGACCAGGATCCCCGCGAAGGAGCGGCCGCGCCGCGACCCCCGCGCGACCGGATCCCGCCGGGGATCGACCCCGCCCGGTGCCGCATCGGCCTCATGCGATCGCGATGCGGCGCGATCAGCCTCGTCCCCGCTCAGCATGCGCTCACGTCCGCCTCCCGGTTCGGCCCGCGGTCGAACCTGAGAATTTTGCATTCAATAGCATACAATCCCGACCGCCGACACCGATGCGATACACCGACCCAGGGGCTCGTGCGCCGGGACAGGAGGTGCAAATCCGGGTGTCGCAGGCTACCCTGGCGGCTGCCGCCGCGTCGCAGCGGCCGGCGATCGTCCGTCCCGGCGTCGCGTGGCCCAACCGGCGCCGGGCGGCACCGCTCGTTCCCCCATCACCGGCAGGCCGGCGCTTCCGCGCGGGGCCGAAGAGACCAGGACGCTGCATGACCTCCGCGCTGGAACTGGACGGATTGCAGGAACTTCGCGCCGCGCTCATCGAAGAGCGGCAGATCATCGTGGCATCCGTGCGAAAGCTGCGCGAGACCCGGCGGCAGAAGGGCACGTTCGTCCTGGGCGACGGATCGAACGCCGGGCCGCGGCTCGTGGCGGTGCAGCAGCAGATCGAGGTGGTCGAATCCGTCATCGCCACGCTGATGGAATCCCAGACCTGACACGCTCGGCCTGCAGGGCGCCCGGCACGCGGAGCTCCGTCGGCGGATGCCCGGACGGTCTATGGCGCCTTGATGTCCATCGTGTTTCTGACGTCTCTGACTCGCCGTGCCACATGCAATAGTAGAATGATAGAGTATGATTTCTAATTTATGGAAGCAATAAGCACCTTTCTGATCCATAAAAGGTTCGCGACCCGTTTAAAATCATCAGTTCTCTGCCGCCGAGTACCATGAGCTGGACTTGTCCGGGGCACGGCACCGATGACGGTGCGCGACAAGACCCCGGCCCGGCGCGGCGGAAACTTGGGCCGATGGATGTGACGATGACGGCGCATTGTCGAGGCCCGACCTGAAATCCGGCTGGACCGCCCGACCCCTGGCCTGTAGCGGACGACGGATCCGGGCACGGAACCCTCACGATGGACGCCTTCGATCACACCGCAGCGACCCGCGATGCCGACGCACGCGTTTCGCCGCAGCCCAAGGCCGAAACGATCGCCCTCTGGCTCGCCCTCGACGCGGATCGGCGGGCCCGCGACGAGCGGACGGCGCGGCTGCGCGCCATGCGCCTCATCGGCGGCGAAGACGACGCGAGCTGATCAATCGTCGCCCGGGTCTCCGTTCGACAGGCGGGCCGCCAGCGCGAATCCGACCGCCATCGCCGCGGCCTCGGCATGGGCGATCAGCGTCGGATCCCCGGCGTCCCGCGCGGCCTTCAGGAGCGCGATGGCGTGGCGGCCGAGGCGCTGATCGATATCCGCGTCTCGCGCGGATACGGCGCCGCGGGCTGCGTCGTCGTGGCTTCTGTCAATCATGGGCATGCGTCGGTCTTGAGACGGGAGTCGTCGCCCGGAAGGGCGTCGAGGCGTCGATCCAGGCCTGCGTGTCCGTGACATCCGCGAAGGCGCGCAGCACGGCGCTCACCGAGCGATGGATGTCCTCGGCCGCGATCCCGTCCAGGGCGTGGCTCGCGGAGGCGTCGCACAGAAAGGTCACGTCCTGGCCGCGGTGATAGCCGTCGATCGCGGTGGCGAGGCAGGCCGCCTCGCCGGCAAACCCCGCGACGACGAGGGGCGGGCTGCCCCGCTCCATCACGTCGGCGAAGGCCGGGCTGGCGTAGCAGGACGGCCGATCCCGGTCGAAGATCATGTCGCAAAGCTGGGGCTCGAAACCCTCGATCCAGCGGGCGAACCGGGTGCCGGCCTGGAACAGTGGCGCGCCGATCCAGCGCACGTAGGCGACCTGGATGCCGCTGTTCCGGGCGTGGCCGAGGGCGCGTCGGCAATTCTCCAAAGCCGGGCCGATGCGCGGGAGCGCCAGCGGCCGGCCGGCGATCGCGTATTCCTGCTGCATGTCCACCAGCACCAGCACGGGGACGCTGCGCGGCCGACGATAGAGGGTCGGGTTCGTCTGGCGCATCACACCGCGACCTTCCGATCGACGGAGGGCCGGGTGACGGCGCGGGCGCGGGAGCGGTCGAGCGCCCCCGCCCGATGCCAGCGGCCCTCGGGCCGGATGATCACGTAGGGATCGACGCCGAGCCCGATGGCCTGGGGATGGAGCTCGGTCTCCAGCAGCATCTCGACATAGTCGAAGTCGGAGAAGACCAGTTCCTGCACGCCCTCGAAGACCTGGAAGCCGAAGCGGCTCCAGAATCCGACGAGGCGCTTCTGCGCATGCCCGTAGAGGCGGCGGTACCCCTTCACCCGGGCCAGTTCGATTCCGGCGCGGACGAGGGCGAAGGCCATGCGGGTGTTGCGGTACTCGGCCCGCACCGCCAGACGTTCGATCTTGGCGAAATCCGCGAAGAAGCGGATGCGCAGGCAGCCGGCGGGTTCGTCGCCGACATAGCCGATGAGGTGGGTGGCCGAGAGGTCGTTGCCGTCGAACTCCTCCTCGTAGGGACAGGCCTGTTCGGCCATGTAGACGGCGGCGCGCAGCGCGATGACGCGGGCGAGATCCTCCATGCTGCGCGCGACCGCGACGCTGGTCCCGGTGCCGCCGGGGCGGTGGCTGTCGTAGGGCGGCGCGGGTTGGGACCTTGGCCCGCGGGCGAAGTGGTAGAGGCCGCCCTGCGCAGGGTTCGGCGCGTCGAAGCCGAGGGCCGTCAGGAGGCTCGCGCCCTCCGCCGTCGCCGCTCGGGCGTAGAAGTCGACGCCTTGGTAGTTCGGGCTCGAAAGGCGGTCGAAGACCAGGCTGACGCCGCCGGCCAGACGCCGCCGCGCGTAAACGGCCCAGACATAGATGCAAGCCGGGCGTTCGTGCTGGCCTGCCAGCATCGCGTCCGGCGGATCCGCCGCGTCGAAACGTCCCCCCTTGAGTGCGGCGAGGCCGTCGGCATTCAGCATCAGGCAGGCGACGAAGCCGTCGCCCTTGGGAGCACCGGCGTCGAATCTGTGCCGGTGGGCGATCGCCATCACACTATCCGGATTGCGCGACATCACCCGCTGGACCGTCTTCAGTGGCGCGAGGTCCGGCAGGTCGCCCCGCGCGGCCTCGATGAGCCTTTCGAGATCGCGCGACGCCGGCATGAAGATCACGAGATGACGGGCGACGCGATCGACCTTGAGGCCGCCGAGCGCGTGCCGGTGCTGCGGAGAGACTTGGGAAGACCCAAGATGATCCGTATCTGTCGCGACGAAGTGGGAGCGTGCGATATGCACCGTCATCGGATGACCTGATATTGAGGTACGGATTGACGGTTCAGCACTTCGCATCTAGCGCACTCGTTGTATGTGCAAAATTTGGAACAGGGGCGTTCCGTAGATGGAACAGACGGAGGCGGGCCGGGGCGTGATGCCCGACTGGCAGAGCATCCGCGTCTTCCTGACCCTCGAGCGCTCCGGGAGCTTCCGGTCAGCGGCCTCCAAGCTCGGTGTGTCGGTGAATTCGGTGCGCCGACGGATCGACGACCTCGAAACCCTGATCGGCGCGCCGCTGCTGACGCGCCATGTCGACGGCATCCGCCTGACCATGGAGGGACACGCGATCCTGGAGGCCGCCAACCGCATGGAGGCCGCGGCGTTCGGCCTGATGCGGGCGGGGGAGACGGCGCCCTTCGCCGAAGCCGGCGAGGTGCGCATCGCGGTGACGGAAGGGCTCGGCGCGTTCTGGCTCGCGCCGCGCCTGGTCGAGTTTCAGCGGGCCAACCCGCGCCTCACGGTCGACCTGCGCTGCGCGATGGAATCCGCCGATGTGCTCCGGCTGGAGGCCGACGTGGCGATCCAGCTGTCGCGGCCAACCAGCCCGGACCTGCGGGTGGTCAAGTTGGGCCGCATCCACCTGATTCCCTACGCGGCGCGCGATTACGAGGAGACCTACGGGCTTCCCGCCGCGCCGGAGGATCTGGCGCGCCACCGGATCGTGGTCCAGGCCAGCAGCCAGACGATCCGCCTGGAGGATTTCAGCCGGGAGCTGCCGGGTTTCCCAGCTTCGGTTCCGATCGCGCTCAAGATCAATGTCAGCAGCGCGTATTACTGGGCGATCGCCAAGGGGGCGGGTATCGGTCTCCTGCCGACCTACGCCAGCGCGATCGGGGCGCGGGTCATACCGGTGGACAATCTGGGGCGGTTCAGCCTCGATATCTGGCTGACCTATCATCCGGACGCGGAGCGGATCGAGCGGGTGCGCCGGACGATCGACTGGCTGCGGGCCGCCTTCGATCCGAAGCGCTATCCCTGGTTCCGGGACGAGTTCATCCATCCCCGGGACCTGCCCACTGCCATCAAGGGCGAGCCGCTTCCGGATCTGTTCGCCGGCTTCACCGGCATGACACCCTGAGCACGGCCGGCCCGGCGCGAGGGCCGATCACGCTCCCTTGACCGCGCCGCGCGCATGATCCTTGCTCCGGCCGTCGCGACGACGAGGTTGCCCGTGCTGCTGACACCCCGCGAGAAAGACAAGCTGCTGATCGCCATGGCGGCCCAGGTGGCGCGGAACCGTCTGGCCCGCGGCGTCAAGCTCAACCACCCGGAGGCGGTGGCGCTGATCACCGACTTCGTGGTCGAGGGCGCCCGGGACGGCCGCACCGTCGCCGCGCTGATGCAGGCTGGCGCCACCGTCCTCACCGCCGATCAGGTGATGGAGGGCGTGTCCGAGATGATCCACGACATCCAGGTCGAGGCGACGTTTCCGGACGGCACCAAGCTCGTGACCGTGCATCATCCGATTCGGGGGGCGGCCTCGGCGGACGTGCCCGGTGCGGTGACGACCTTGCCCGGCGAGATCGTCTTCAACGCGGATGCCGAGCGCACCGTGATCGAGGTGGCCAACACCGGAGATCGGCCGATCCAGGTCGGCTCGCACTATCATTTCTACGAGGTCAATCCGGGCCTCGTCTTCCCGCGCGAGCAGGCCCGCGGCAAACGCCTCGACATCGCGCCCGGGACAGCGGTGCGCTTCGAGCCGGGATCGACCCGGGAGGTCTCGCTGGTGCCGCTCTCCGGCGGACGCACCGTCTACGGCTTCCGCGGTGACGTGATGGGCACGCTCTGATCATGGCCAACACACCCAAGCCCGCGAGCCTCCCCCGCGCCGCCTATGCCGACATGTTCGGCCCGACCACCGGCGACCGGATCCGCCTCGCCGACACCAGCCTGGAGATCACGGTCGAGCGCGATTTCACCATCTACGGCGAAGAGGTGAAATTCGGCGGCGGAAAGGTCATCCGGGACGGGATGGGCCAGAGCCAGGTGACCAATGCCGCCGGTGCGGTCGACACGGTGATCACCAACGCCGTCGTGCTCGACCATTGGGGCATCGTGAAATGCGATGTCGGGATCGTGCGCGGCCGGATCTTCCGGCTCGGCAAGGCCGGCAATCCGGACGTGCAGCCCGGGATCGACATCATCGTCGGCCCCGGAACCGAGGTGATCGCCGGTGAAGGGAAGATCCTGACCGCCGGCGGCTTCGACAGCCACATCCACTTCATCTGCCCGCAGCAGATCGAGGAGGCGCTCTGCTCGGGCGTGACCACGATGCTCGGCGGCGGGACCGGGCCGGCGCACGGCACCTTCGCCACCACCTGCACCCCCGGCCCCTGGCACATCGCCCGGATGATCGAGGCGGCCGATGCCTTCCCGATGAACCTCGCATTCGCCGGCAAGGGCAATGCCTCGCGCCCGGACAGCCTCGTCGAGATGGTCCGGGCGGGCGCCTGTGCGCTCAAGCTCCACGAGGATTGGGGCACGACGCCGGCGGCGATCGACACCTGCCTGTCGGTGGCGGATGCCCACGACGTCCAGGTCATGATCCACACCGACACGCTCAACGAATCGGGCTTCGTCGAGGACACGATCGCGGCCTTCAAGGGTCGGACCATCCACGCCTTCCACACCGAGGGCGCCGGCGGCGGCCACGCGCCGGACATCATCAAGGTCGCCGGGCTGCCGAATGTCCTCCCGTCGTCGACAAACCCGACGCGGCCCTACACGCGGAACACCATCGACGAGCATCTCGACATGCTCATGGTGTGCCACCACCTCGACCCGTCGATCCCCGAGGATCTCGCCTTCGCCGAGAGCCGCATCCGCCGCGAGACCATCGCGGCCGAGGACATCCTGCACGATCTCGGCGCGCTCTCGATGATGTCGTCGGACAGCCAGGCCATGGGCCGGGTCGGCGAGGTCGTCATCCGCACCTGGCAGACCGCCGACAAGATGAAGCGCCAGCGCGGCGCCCTGGCGGGCGACACCTCCGGCACCGACAATCTGCGCGCCCGCCGCTACGTGGCGAAGTACACGATCAACCCGGCCATCGCGCATGGTGTGTCGAAGCACATCGGCTCGGTGGAGCCCGGCAAGCTCGCCGACCTCGTGCTCTGGACGCCGGCCTTTTTCGGGGTGAAGCCGGACCTCGTCATCAAGGGCGGCAGCATCGCGACCGCGCCGATGGGCGACCCGAACGCCTCGATCCCGACGCCGCAGCCGGTGCATTACCGGCCGATGTTCGGCGCCTACGGCCGCGCGCCCTTCGCCACCGCTCTCACCTTCGTGTCGAAGGCGGCCATCGAGGACGGATTGCGGGACCGTCTCGGCGTGCAGAAGGAATTGGTCGCGGTGGAGAATGTCCGGGGCGGCATCTCGAAGGCGAGCATGGTGCTCAATGACGCCACCCCGGTGATCGAGGTGGATCCCGAGACCTACGACGTCCGCGCCGACGGCGAGCTCCTGGTGTGCGAGCCCGCCGAGGTCCTGCCGATGGCGCAGCGTTACTTCCTGTTCTGAGCTATCGTGGTGCGGACGGACAGGAGCGCCGACATGGCGAGGGCCGTGCTGAGAACACCCCGAACGGACGACCTCTACGAAACCGATGTCTCCCTCGGGACGCAGGCCCAGGCGGATCTGCTGCGCGCCCGCCGCTCCGATGAGCGCGACCTGGACCATCTGATCGACGAGGTGGCCAGCGTGGGCGCCGGCGATAAGCGTGAGATCCGCAATCGGTTGACCGATCTGATCACGCACCTTCTGACATCGAACTACCAGCCGGGACTTCGATCGAGCAGCGGGAAGGGACCGATCACCGAGCAGCGCGCCGCCGTGGCCGAGCTTCTCGCGGCCGGTCCGAGCCTGCGCCGCTATCCCGGCGATGTCTTCGCCACGTCTCATCTGACCGGGCGGCGCAAAGCGTCCGAACAGACCGGTGTCGATGTCATGCGCTTTCCCGAGCCCCCCCCCCTCGGCATCGAACAGACGCCGGCCGACGACTACCTGCCGAAGGAGCTTGACCTCATTGACCAGTGCTGAGGCCATGATCCGCGCGACCCGCATCCTGCGCCGGGACGCCCTGTCCGGCGGCGAGATCGTCGACCGCGTGATCCTCGACCACGGCGACCGGCACCGCCGCCGCGTCGCCATGCGCGGGGCCGGCGGGTTGGGATTCCTGCTCGACCTTCCGGAATCGACCGTACTGGAAGACGGCGACGCCCTGGTGCTTCAGGACGGGCGCCTCGTCTGGGTCGAGGCCGCGCCGGAGCGGCTCTTGGAGATCCGCGCGCCGAGCGATCACGCCCTCAAGCGGCTGATCTGGCACATCGGCAACCGCCACATCCCGGCCGAGATCGGCACGGACGCCGTCTGGATCGCGGACGATCACGTGCTCGCCGACATGGTGCGCGGACTCGGCGGCAGCGCCGAGCCGGTGGAGCGTCCGTTCCGCCCCGAGGGCGGGGCCTATCCCGGCGGCCATGGGCACGACCATCCGCAGGGCGGCCACCATCATCATCACGATGCCCAGGGCTGAGCCGCTGGAGGCGCTCCGGCTGACGGCGTGGCTGTCGCCGGGCTACCCCGTGGGCGCCTACGCGTACTCGCACGGTCTGGAATGGGCCGTGGAGGCGGGCGACATCCGCGACGAGGCGAGCCTGACGGCGTGGCTCGGCGACGTCTGCGCCGACGGCTCCCTGCGCAACGACCTGATCCTCGCCGCCCATGCCCACCGGGCCGCGCAGGCCGGCGACGGGGAAGCCCTCGCCGCCCTCAACGACCTCGCCCTGTCGCTGGCCCCGTCGCGCGAGTTGCACCTAGAGACCAGCCAGCAGGGTCGCAGCTTCCTCGATGCGACCCTCGGGGCCTGGCCCTGCGCGCCGCTGGCGGCACTGGCCGAACGTCTGCCCGGCCCCCTCGCCTATCCGGTCGCCGTCGGGACCGCCGCAGGGGCGCACGCCATGGCGGCGGCTCCCGTGCTGGCCACCTACGGCCTCGCCTTCGTGCAGAACCTCGTCTCGGCGGCGCTGCGGGCGGCACCGGTGGGCCAGGCGGCCGGGACACGGATCGTCGCCGCCCTGGCGCCCCGCCTCGTGGCGCTGGCATCTGACGCCGGCAGCGCGGATCTCGATGCCCTGGGCTCCGCCACGTTCCGCCTGGATCTCGGCTCGTTCCGGCACGAGACCCAATATTCCCGCATCTTCCGCTCCTGAGGGCGCTGCATGACCCCCGTGACTGGTTCCGCGAACG
This sequence comes from uncultured Methylobacterium sp., assembly GCA_964242725.1. GTDB lineage: Bacteria > Pseudomonadota > Alphaproteobacteria > Rhizobiales > Beijerinckiaceae > Methylobacterium. Next base: position 59,824 of record CAXTCV010000002.1, on the reverse strand, counting down.
GCCCCCTCCGCGTCGGCATCGGCGGCCCCGTCGGGTCCGGCAAGACCGCCCTGATGGAGCAGCTCTGCAAGCGGTTCCGCGACCGCTACGAGATCTGCGCGATCACCAACGACATCTACACCAAGGAGGACGCGCGCATCCTGACGGTGGCCGGGGCGCTGCCGGAGGAGCGCATCCTCGGCGTCGAGACCGGCGGCTGCCCGCACACGGCAATCCGCGAGGACGCCTCGATCAACCTCGCGGCCGTCGCCGAGATGAGCCGGCGTTTTCCGAAGCTGGATCTGGTTCTGATCGAATCGGGCGGCGACAACCTCGCGGCGACCTTCTCGCCGGAACTGGCCGACCTCACCCTCTACGTCATCGACGTGGCGGGGGGCGAGAAGATCCCGCGCAAGGGCGGGCCCGGCATCACCCGGTCGGACCTGCTGATCGTCAACAAGACCGATCTGGCGCCGCTCGTCGGCGCGGACCTGTCGGTGATGGAGGCCGACACGCGGCGGATGCGCGGGACCCGCCCCTACGTGTTCGCCTCCCTGCGCGATGGCGCGGGCGCCGATGCCGTGGCGCGCTTCGTCGAGGAGGCGGGCGGGCTGGGCCGGTGACCCAGGCCGTCGGAGCCGGACGCGGCGTTACCGCCCGGCCTCGGCCGAACGCACGCGGACCGGCGCGGCGGGCCGCATGCCCATCAGGGCATCCAGGCGGCTCATCCGGGCGCTGAAATCGTTCATCGCGCTCTGGCGTGCCTTGATGGCGGCGCTGAGTTCGGGCTTTGCCGGATCCCGAGCCGGGCGCGCTTCGGCGACGGGGGCCGCGAGGAACGCGGCCAGGGAGAGAAGGGTCAGGGTGCGGATCATCGACGGCGTCCCTTGCGATCCGCCGCGGCAGGAGCGGACGCCACGAGGATATGATCGCCCGAAGCGTAGCCGTGTGCGCCGGCGCACGGCCCGCGCGTGCAGGCCGTCTCGAGATCCGCGATTGACAGCCGCCCGGGACTGATTCAACCGGAAGTATTGATGGCTTCTGGACGGTATCGCGCATGCGAAACCTGCGATGGCTCGCCGCCCTGCCGTTCCTCGGCATCCTGATCGGACCCTTCTTCTTGAACCGGGTCGAACCGTTCGTCCTCGGGCTGCCGTTGCTCCTCGCCTGGCTCGTGTTCTGCGTGATCGGGACGACGGTGGTGATGGCGCTGATCTACCGGGCGGACCCGGAGAACCGCGCACCCGGAGATCCGCGATGAGTGTCGCCCTCGCCATCGTCGCGGCCGGCTTCGCGCTGGCGATCGGCCTCGGCCTCTACGCGCGGCTGGGCCGCGAGATGGGCCTTGAGCAATGGACCGTCGGCGGCCGCGGCTTCGGCACCGCCCTGGTCTTCCTGCTGATGGCCGGGGAGATCTACACCACCTTCACGTTCCTCGGCGGGTCCGGCATCGCCTACGGGAAGGGCGGCCCGGCCTACTACATCCTCTGCTACCTGACGCTCGCCTACGTGACCTCGTACTGGCTGCTGCCGCCGGTCTGGCGCTACGCCAAGCAGCACGGCCTCTACACGCAGCCGGACTTCTTCGCGCGGAAATACGGGAGCCCGGCCCTCGGCATGCTGGTGGCGTCGGTGGGGCTCGTCGCGCTCGTCCCCTACCTGGTCCTCCAGCTCAAGGGCCTCGGAATCATCGTCTCCACGGCGTCCTACGGCGCCATCTCGTCCACGGCTGCGGTCTGGATCGGCGCCGCAGCGCTTACGGCCTACGTGGTCGTGTCGGGGGTGCACGGATCGGCCTGGACGGCCGTGATCAAGGATACGACCATCCTGGCGGTGGTGATCTTCCTCGGGATCTACCTGCCCCTGCACTATTACGGCAGCTACGATGGCCTGTTCCGCGCGATCGAAACCGCCAAGCCGGGGTTCCTGGCGCTGCCCGACCGCGGCCAGAGCCCGGTCTGGTTCTCGACCACGGTCCTGCTCACGGCGCTCGGCGGCTACATGTGGCCACATACCTTCGCGTCGCTTTACACGGCGCGCGAGCCCGGCGCCTTCCGGCGCAATGCGGTTCTCCTGCCGGTCTACCAGCTGATCAACCTGTTCGTGTTCATGATCGGCTTCACGGCCGTGCTGCAGGTGCCCGGCCTCGCCGGATCCGAGGTCGACCTGTCGCTGTTCAAGCTGTCGCTGGCGAGCTTCCCACCGTGGTTCATCGGCCTGATCGGCGCCACCGGCGTGCTCACCGCGCTGGTCCCCGGTTCGATGATCCTGATCGCCGGCGTCACGCTCGTGGCCAACAACCTCGTCCGGCCGTTGCGGCCGGGCATGGACGACGCGGCGACCGCGCGGCTGTGCAAGATCCTGGTGCCGGTCCTGGCCCTGGTCTGCGTCGGGTTCACCCTCAACGGCGGCGATACGATCGTGCAGCTGCTGCTGATGGGCTACAACTTCGTCACGCAGCTGTTCCCCTGCTTCATCGCCAGCCTGCTGCCCCGCAATCCCCTGAGCCGGCCGGCGGCGGCGGCGGGGATCGTGGCCGGCGTCGCCACCGTGGCGGCCACGGTGCTGAGCGGGTTCAGCCTGTCGAAGCTCCCGATCCTGGGGCCGCTCCAGGACGTGAATGTCGGCGTCGCCGCCCTGGTGGTGAACCTCGCGGTGACAGCCGCGGTGGCGCGCCTGACCCGCGCTCCCACGGCGTCCCAGGCCCAGGTGGCCTGAAGCCGCGTCCGGACGGGCGGCCCGCGACCCGGGGCACGGGCCCGTCTTGGACCGTCGGATGGCTCAGGCCCGCCCCCTGCGCGCCGTCAGCCAGGAGGCCAGGAGCACCGCCGCGCTCACCAGACCCACCAGCAGGGTCGAGGCGGCGTTGATCTCCGGGTTCACCCCGAGCCGCACCTGGCTGTAGAGGCGCATCGGCAGCGTCGTCGATCCCGGACCGGAGACGAAGCTCGCGATGACCAGATCGTCGAGCGACAGGGTGAAGGCGAGGAGCGCCCCGGCCGCCACGGCCGGCGCCAGCAGCGGCAGGGTGATGGTGGTCAGCACCCTTATCGGCGCGGCGCCAAGATCGGCGGCGGCTTCCTCGAGAGCCCGGTCGAGCCCGCGCAGGCGCGCGGCGACCACCACGGCCACGAAGCCGGTGCAGAAGGTGGCGTGCGCGATCACGATCGTGACGAGTCCGCGGTCGAGACCGATGCCGATGAACATCAGCAACAGCGACAGGCCGATCATCACCTCCGGCATCACGATCGGCCCGAAGACCAGGCCGGTGAACAGCGCCCGTCCGCGGAAGCGGCGCTGCCGCTCCAGGACGAGCGCCGCCAGCGTCCCGAGGATCGTGGCGATGAGGCTCGCCAGGATCGCCACCTTCAGCGACACCCAGGCCGCGGCCAGCAGGGGCGCATCGGCCAGCAACGCCCCGTACCAGCGTGTCGAGGCTCCGCCCCAGACGGTGACCAGGGGCGAGGCGTTGAACGAATAGGCGATCAGCACCAGGATCGGCACGTAGAGGAAGCCCAGCCCGGCGACGAGGGCGGTGCGGGTGACCCAGGTCACGGTCCCTCCCCCTCGCCCGAGCGCAGGCTGTCGCGGAACAGCACCACCGGGCCGATGACGATGGCGAGGATCAGGACGGCGACCGCGGAGGCCAGGGGCCAGTCCCGGTTCGAGAAGAACTCCGTCCACAGCACCCGGCCCAGCATCAGGGTCTCCGAGCCCCCGAGCAGGTCCGGGATGATGAATTCGCCCACCATCGGGATGAAGCACAGCGCCGCGCCGGCCGCGATGCCGGGCAGGCTGAGTGGCAGCGTCACGCTCCAGAACACCCGGGCCGGCGCGGCGCCGAGATCCGCCGCGGCCTCCCGCAGGGCGGGGTCGAGGCGGTTCATCACCGCGTAGAGCGGCAGCACCATGAACGGCAGGTAGGCGTAGACGAGACCGACGATCACCGCGGTGTCGGTGTTGAGGATCGTCAGCGGCGCGGCGACCAGCCCGAGCCGGAGCAGCACGAGGTTGAGCAGACCCTCCGGCTTCAGGATCGCGATCCAGGCGTAGACCCGGATCAGGAAGCTCGTCCAGAACGGCACGACCACCAGCGCGACCAGGAGCGGTTGCCAGCGGGATGGCGCCCGCGCCAGGGCATAGGCCAGGGGCGTGCCGAGGGCGACGAGGATCAGGCTGGCCAGGGCGGCGTAGCTCAGCGAGCCCAGCGCGGCGTCGCGGTAGAGCGGGTCGGCGTAGAGGGTGGCGTAATTGTCGAAATTCAGGGCTTCGAGGAAGCTCGACCAGCCATCGAGGCCGCCCCGCCAATCGAGGACCGGCAGGTAGGGCGGTATCGCCGTCGCCGGTTCCGACAGGCTGATCTTGAGGGTGATGGCGAAGGGCAGAAGGAAGAAGGCCGCCAGCCAGACGAAGGGCGGCAGACGGACCAGCCGATCGAACAGGGTCCGCGGCTTTCCGCTCATGCCGGGAGGATCACCGCGACCTCGGCGGCGAACCCGGCGAAGGTCTCCGATCCCGGCGGCGGGTCGGCATCGGCCGGGCGGCCGCTGGCCCGCAGGATCCCGCCGTCTGGGAGGCGCAGGGTCCGGCGCAGGCGATCCCCCAGGAAGGTCGCCTCCGCCACCGTGACCGGCAGTCCCGAGGCCCCGAGGAGCAGATCCTCCGGACGCACCGCCACCACCACGGCCGCGCCCTCGGCCAGCGCCGTCGCGGCGATCCCCCGGACTTGCCCGTGCGCGGTCTGCACCGCGCGGGCACCGCCCGCCTCGTCCGGTCCGAGGCGCCCGGGGAGGAGGTTCACATCGCCGAGCAGCCCCGCCACGAACCGGTTCGCCGGCCGCCGGTAGAGCTCGGCGGGCGGGCCGACCTGAACCAGCCGACCGGCCTCCATGACGCCGATCCGGTCGGCGAGCATCATCGCCTCCTCCGGATCGTGGGTCACGACCACGAAGGCGGTACCCAGGCGGCGCTGCACGGCGCGCAACTCGCCCTGGGTCTCCTCCCGGAGGCCCCGGTCGAGGGCGCCGAGGGGCTCGTCGAGAAGGAGCAGCTCCGGTTCCCGGGCGAGCGCCCGGGCCAGGGCCACCCGCTGCCGCTGGCCCCCCGAGAGCGTCTCGGGCCGGCGCTCGCCGAAGCCCTCGAGGCGGACGAGCCGCAGCAGCTCGGCGACCCGCGTGGCCGCCTCGGTCCGGCCCATTCCCTTGAGGCCGTACGCGATATTGCCGGCCACCCGCATGTGCGGGAACAGCGCGTAGGACTGGAACATCATGTTGACCGGACGCCGGTGCGGCGGCAGCCCGGTGATGTCCCGGTCGCCGAGGCGGATCAGGCCGGAGGTCGGCTGCTCGAACCCCGCGATCATGCGCAACAGGGTGCTCTTGCCGCAGCCGGACGGGCCGAGCAGGCAGAAAAACTCCCCGGGTTCGAGGGTGAGCGTCACCGCATCGACGGCCGGATGGGGGCCGAAGCGCTTGGTCAGCGCGTCCAGTTCCAGGCGCGACGGCGTGCCCGGCATGGGATCAGGAATCCTCGCGCAGGGCCTCGGCGACGCGGGCTTCCAGGAGATCCGGCCGGCGCAGGACGAGGGCGCCGCGCGTCCTGTCGACCAGGCCCTCCGCGGCCATGGCGGTGAATTCCCGGGTGACCTGCTCCCGTCGGCAGCCGATCCGCGCGGCGAGGACGTGGTGGTAGGGCGGCGGCGAGACCACGCGCTCGCCCGAGGCGCCGGCCCGCGGCACCGAGAGGCGCAGCAATTCGGCGTAGAGGCGGTGCTTCAGGTCGAGGAGGGCGTGCTCCATCAGCCGCGTGTTCAATTCGCGCACGCGCTTGGCCAGCAGGCGGAACAGCCGGTCGGCGATCGCCTCCGAGGCGAAGACCATCTGCCGGAACACCGCCGCCGGCACCACGCAGACTTCGCCGCGGGTCAGCGCCGTGACGTTGGCCGAGCGGCCGATCCCGTCGATCGCGGCCAGTTCGCCGAAGAACGCGCCGCCGCGCATCTCGCCGAGAATCACCTCCTTGCCGGATTGGGTCCGGTTGAGGATCCGGACCTCGCCGGAGGCGATGAAGTAGACGTCGGTGGAGATGTCGTCGAAGTCGACCAACACCTCGTTCTCGTCGAAGCGCCGCCAGTGGCACCGGGACTCGTAGGTGTTGAGCTCGATGCCCGGGTCCTTGAAGAACGGTATGGTCCCCAGCCGCGCCATCGATGCTGTTCCCTCAACTCCAGTCCGGCCTCCGTCCCTGCCCAAACGGGTGCCGGCCAGCAGATCTTGGGACGGGAGCGGCCCGCACGGTTAAGCTGGACGCCGCGACAGCAGCGCTCCATCCATGGGGCGCTCACGATGGTGACCGTCACATGCCGGCCGGTCAAGCCGGGCCGGGTGAACTGGAGTTTATTAGCGTGGATCAGGATAACCGGGCTACATGCCCGGCCTCCCGGCCAAGCCTGCCGCAGCGGGCGATTCCGATGCCCCATGATGTGACGATCACGCGTTCCGATTCCCGAACGGCCATGCCAGCCCCACGCCTCCAGGCCACGCTGATCCGCCCGTTCGAGCGGTCCGGGCAGAGCCTGCATTCCGGCCGGCATGCCACCGTGCGCGTCTGCCCGGCGCCGGCCGATCACGGCATCGTCTTCCGCCGCCGGCTGAGGGACGGGCGCGTCATCGACATCCCGGCGCTCTGGTACCATCGGGAACCGCAGCCGCTCTCCTCGGCGCTGCGGCGCGAGGGTATTCTCGTCCGCACCATCGAGCACCTGATGGCGTCCCTGAGCGCCCTGCAGATCGACAACGCCGTGGTTGAGATCGACGCGGACGAATTACCGATCTTCGACGGGAGCGCCACGCCCTGGTGCGAGGCGATCCGCGCATCGGGCCGGAGCGAGCAGGCGCAGCCCTGCCGTCGGATCCGGGTGCGCCGCACCGTTTCGGTGACGAACGGGCGGCGGCACATCCGCATCGAATCCGGGTCGGGTCTTCACGTGACCGGCCATATCGCGCTCTCGCATTTCGGAGCGGTCGACTGGTCGGGCTCCATCACGCCCGAGACGTTCGTGAACGAGATCGCACCGTCGCGCAGCTTCGGCCGGTTCGCGCGCGCGATGGCCGGACGCGCCTTCGGTTATGTCGCGCGGAAGGATTTCCTGCAGGGTGTCTCTCGGCATTCGGCGGCGCTCCTCGTGCGCGGCCACGTGCTCGGCGGGATGCGCGTCCCGGGTGAGCCGGTGCGGCACCGCGTGCTCGACCTGATCGGCGACTTGGCCCTCGTGGGTCATCCGGTCGAGGGGTGGGTCACCGCCTTCCACACCGGACACGAGCTCAATCACGCGTTGGTTGCCGCTCTGATGAAGGACACGACCGCCTGGGAGCTGGGCTGAGGCCCGGACCGATCGGCCGGCCGCGCTCAGGCGGATGCGCGATACGGCATCTCGCAGGCCGCGGCGACGACGCCGAAGGCGCGCACGAGGTCGCTGTCGAGCTTCGCGCCCATGGCCTTCAAGATCGCGTAGGCCTCCTGGGCCGGCTTCGGCGCCTTGTAGGGCCGCGCCTCGATGAGGGCCGCGAAGATGTCGGTGATCGTGATCAGCCGCACGAGGTCCGGGATCTCCCGGCCGCGCAGGCCATCGGGGTAGCCCGAGCCGTCGAGATATTCGTGGTGCGAGCGGACGACCGAGAGGGTGAGCGCGTCGTAATGACCGTTCAGCAGCATCGCGTGGCCGATGGCGGGGTGGCGATCCATCTCGCGCCGCTCCTCAGGCGTCAGCGGTGCCGGCTTGTTCAGGATCGCCCGCGGGATCTTGGCCTTCCCGATATCGTGGAGCAGGGCACCCTTGATCAGGTAGCGCGAATCGGTGTCGTTGAGGCCGAGCGTCCGGGCGAAATCCGCGGCGAGACCGGCCACGCTGAGGCAGTGCCGATGTGTGGCATCGTCGAAGCTCGCGACGATGTCGAGCCAGTCGCGGACGTTGGCTTCCCGGATCGCCTCGTTGACCAGGACGGCACCGGATTCGACGGTCGCCAGCGCCGGGGTGTCGCTCGCACGGAAGATGGTCGCGAAGGCGTCCCGGGCTGCCGTGGCCTGATGCCGAAGCTCGCCGCGCACCGGCGGTCGCGCCGTGCCGCCCGCCGTCAGGGCCGTGACCGTGTTGAGCAGCAGGGCGCTCGCCGCGGAGGCCTGCAGCACCTTGGTGGCGCCGAGGGCGGTCGCCTGGATCTCGCCGCGGCCGAGATTGCCGTGGATGAGGGCGAGGAATGGCGTATCGGTGCCGCGCACCACCGTGAGGGCTTGGCGCAGCCGCCGCACGGATTCGGACGTCAGCGCGCTCACGTCGCTGATGATCAGCGCGGCTCCGGAGGGTGGCGCATCGTCCCCGTAGAGATCGTGCAGCAACACGTCACCCTCTCGACCGAGATTGCGCGCCAGACGGCCGGCGCGGCTGACGTCGTCGGTGAGGATCAGGGTCCGGCCCAACACGTGCCTCCTGTCATACCGTGGGTCGGCGTGAAATCTCGGAGGTCATGGCGCGACGATCGATGGCACGGTCGGACGCGATGCTCCCCAGCCATGTCAGCCAGCGTCCGTATCAGACGGTTCGTCGACTTCTCTACTGCGCGACGGCCAAAAATGGCCTGGGAATGCTGCAAATTCGTTAAACAGCCTGCCGGCAATGCAGTTTTTCGAAGCCGCTCCGGGCAACCGCCCGCGATTGTTTGCGCGGTGCGCCCCGCCGGCGTCACACGCTCGCCGACGCTTGCCTCGCCGCCTCCGGACGGCCAGAACGCCGCCATGCTGCGCGTCAACGACCTCACCTACCGCATCGGCGACCGTCTGATCCTGGACTCCGCGACCTTCGCGATCCCGGAGGGCGCCCGCGTCGGCCTGGTCGGGCGCAACGGTGCCGGCAAGACCACGCTGTTCAAGGCGATCCTCGGCGACCTGCCGGTCGACTCGAAATCGGTGTCGCTGCCGCGAGGGATGCGCATCGGCGCGGTCGCCCAGGAAGCCCCGGCCGGCCCGGAGACCCTGCATGCCGTGGTGCTCGCCGCCGATACCGAAAGGGCCCGGCTGATGGCGGAGGCCGAACACGCCGACGGGCTGCGCCGGGCCGAGATCGAGACGCGGCTGGTCGATATCGGCGCCCACTCGGCCCCCGCCCGCGCCGCCGCGATCCTGCACGGGCTCGGCTTCGACGCGGCCGCGCAGGCGCGGCCCTGCTCGGACTTCTCCGGCGGCTGGCGCATGCGGGTGGCGCTGGCCGCCGTGCTGTTCTCGGAGCCCGATCTGCTCCTCCTCGACGAGCCGACCAACTACCTCGACATCGAGGGCACGCTCTGGCTCTATGATTACCTGGAGCGCTATCCGCGCACCGCGATCGTCATCAGCCACGACCGGGACCTGCTCGACACCAGCGTCGATCACATCCTCCACCTCGACCGCGGCAAGCTGACCATCTACCGCGGCGGCTATACGAGCTTCGCCAGGCAGCTCTCCGAGAAGCGCACGCTGCTCGCCAAGGCCAAGGTGAAGCAGGATGCCGAGCGGGCGCATCTCCAGAGCTTCATCGACCGGTTCAAGGCGAAGGCCACCAAGGCGCGCCAGGCCCAGTCCCGGGTGAAACGGCTGGCCAAGATGGAACCGATCGCGGCGCTGCTCGAGGATGACGTGCCGGTGATCCACCTGCCGAGCCCGGAGAAGCCCCTGTCGCCGCCGATCGTCGCCATGGAGCGGGTCAAGGCGGGCTACGGCGATCGGATCGTGCTCACGGGCCTCGATCTCAGCCTCGCACCCGACGACCGCGTGGCGCTGCTCGGCGCCAACGGCAACGGCAAATCGACCTTCTGCAAGCTGATCGGCGGCCGGCTCGGGCCCCTCGCCGGCGAGGTGAAGCGCTCCTCCAAGATGGAGGTCGCCTACTTCGCCCAGCACCAGCTCGACGAGCTGCGCCCCGCCGAGAGCGCCTACGCGCATGTCCGAACCCTGATGCCGGACGTACCGGAGGCGAAGGTGCGCTCGGCGACCGCCCGCCTCGGCTTCGGCGCCAACAAGGCCGATACCCCGGTGGAGAAGCTCTCGGGCGGCGAGAAGGCGCGGCTGCTGATGGGGCTCGCGGCCTTTCACGGCCCGCACCTGCTGATCCTCGACGAGCCGACCAACCACCTCGACATCGAGAGCCGCCAGGCCCTGGTCGAAGCGATCAACGACTACGAGGGCGCGGTGATCCTGGTCTCCCACGACCGATTCCTGATCGAGGCCTGCGCCGACCGGCTGTGGCTGGTGGCGGACGGCACCGTGAAGACCTTCGACGGCGACATGGACGATTACCGCCGCTTCGTCCTGTCCGGCCCGGAGCGGGAGGCCGAGCGCGACGTGGAGCCCGCAGGCGGCCAGAAGGCCGAGGCGCGCCGCGCCGGTGTCGAGCGTCGCGCGGCGCTCGCCCCGCTCCGGAAGCGCCTGGACGCCATCGAGGCGCGCATGGCGAAGCTGACGGCGGCGATCCAGAAGATCGATGCCGCGCTCGAGGACGGGTCGGCCTTCCGGGAGAACGCCGCCAAGGCCGGCGAGATCGCCAAGATGCGCGCCGACGCCGCCGGCGCCCTCGCCGCCGCCGAGGAGGAATGGCTGACGGTCAGCGCCGAGATCGAGGCGGCCTGAGCCGCGCTACAGCGACGCCTCGAGCGCGCGTTCCAGGATCGACACGCCGAGATCGATCTCCTCGTCCGTGGCCGTGAGCGGCGGCGCGATGCGGAAGACGCCGCCCATCCCCGGCAGCTGGACGATGTTCATGCTCAGCCCGGATTCCAGGCACCGGCGGGTGATCGCGTCGCCGAGGTCGGGTGCCGGCACCTTCGTGGCCCGGTCGGCCACGATCTCGACGCCCTGAAGCAGGCCCCGTCCGCGCACGTCGCCGATGCAGGCGAAGCGCTGCTGGAGCGCGCGCAGCCGCGTGGTCAGCCGGGCGCCGGCCGCCTCGGCCCGCGCCACCAGCCCGTCGCGCTGGACGATCTCCAGGACCTTGAGGCCGACGGCCGCCGGCAGCGGATCGGAGACGTGGGTCGTGTAGAACAGGAAGCCGCGGGCGTGGCAGAGATCCTCGATCTCCGGGGTGGTCATGACCGCCGCCAGCGGCAGGCCGGCGCCGAGCGTCTTGGACAGGGTCAGGATGTCCGGCACGACGCCGTCCCGCTCGCAGGCGAACATCAGCCCGGTGCGGCCGATGCCGGTCTGGGCCTCGTCGAGGATGAGCAGCATCCCGCGGGCGGCGCATTTGCGCTTCAGCGCGCCGAGATAGCCCCGGGGCAGCTCGATGATGCCGCCCGAACTCAGGATCGGTTCCGCCAGGAACGCCGCCAGGTTGCCGGTCGATTGCCGGTCGATCAGCGCGAAGGCGTAGTCCAGCTCGGTCTGCCAGTCCGGCGCCCCATCCTTCTCGAAGGCGGGGCGGTAGGCGTTGGGCGCCGGGATCGCGAAGGATCCGACCTGCGCCGGCCCGTAGCCCTTCCGGCCTGCGCTGTAGGTCGCCGACGCGGCCCCGGCCGTCATCCCGTGCCAGGACTGGGCGAAGCTCACCACCTCCCAGCCGCCCGTGGCGAGCTTGGCCATGCGCAGGGCCGCCTCGTTGGCCTCCGCCCCCGTGGTCAGCAGCAGGGTCCGTTCGAGGCCGCCTGGGGCGAGCCGGGCCAGCTCCGTGGCGAGGTCGACCACCGGCCGGCTCAGCATCCCGCTGAACAGGTGGTCGAGATGGCCGACATGGTGCGCGGCCACGGTCGCGATCTCGGGATGGCCGTGGCCGAGAATGGCGCTCATCTGGCCGGACGTGAAATCCAGGATCCGCCGGCCGTCGGCGTCGTAGACGAAGCTCCCCTCGGCGCGCTCGACGATGAGCGGCGCGAAGGTGCCTCCGTAACGCACCAGGTGCCGGCGCGCGCGCATCCAGAAATCCGGGTCGTCGTTCCGCGCCATGGTCGCTCCTGCTCCCCCATCCGATCCGACCATGGTAAGGGCGGTGCGCGCGTCGTGGCAGCTTATAGTTCTGAACGGAGAGTTCAGGGATCCTGATGGCTCAAAGCCTCGATATCGACCTCCTGCGCAGCTTCGCCAGCGTCGCGGAGACCGGCGCGCTCAGCCGGGCCGCGGACAGGGTCGGCCGCAGCCAGGCCGCGCTCAGCATGCAGATGAAGCGGCTCGAGGATCTCGTCGGCCAACCGCTCCTGACGCGGACGGGGCGCGGGGTGCTTCTGACGGTGCAGGGCGAGCGTCTGCTGGTCCACGCGCGCCGCATCCTGGTCTCGCACGACGACGCCGTGGCGGAGTTCTCCGGCGGGAGCCTGAGCGGCAGCCTGCGCTTCGGCTGCCCGGACGATTACGCGCAAGCGTTCCTGCCGGCCCTGCTGCGCGGCTTCGCGCAGCATCACCCGGCGGCGGCCATCGCGGTGATCTGCGCCGCGACACCCCGGCTCGCGGCGCAGCACGACCGCGGCGGCCTCGACCTGGCCCTGGTTTCGACCGCGCTCGCCGACGAGCGCGACGTCCTGCGGCGTGAGGATCTCGTCTGGGTGATCCCGCGCGACCGCACCGCGACGTGGTCCGACCCGCTGCCGCTCGCCCTCGGCGATCCCGACACGCTGGATCACCGGGCCGCAATCGCCGCGCTCGAACGCGCCGGGCGCGGCTACCGGATCGCCTATGCGAGCGGCAGCCTGTCAGGGCTCCTGGCGGTGGTTCGATCCGGTCAGGCCGTCGCGGTCCTGACCCGGTCCGCGGTCCCGGGGGATCTGCGCGTCCTCGCGCGCGCCGGCGGATTGCCGGCGCTCCCACGAATCGGCGTCACGGTCCGGATCGACGAGCGGCACGCCTCACCGCTGGCGCGCGCCTTCGCCGCCCATGTCCGGGCGGTCCTTCCGGTCCTATGAGCCGGTGCGACGGCTACACGTCTCGGTTGGAATCGTCGCGGACCGCCACAGGGTGGACCGAGATCCCCTCACTGCCCGGATCGATGTTCTTCGGCCAAGCGAGCACGATGTCCTGGTTGTCGACCGCGATCCAGTTGATGTGTGTGCCCGGATGGTTCTGGCTGAAGGCTTTGTAATTGACGCTGTTGCACAGCAGGACGATATCATCCCCCACGACGGCGATTCCGGCCTCGTTGACCACCTGACGCAGGTCCGGATACACGTTCGTGTCCGCCAGCCTGAGGCCGCGAAACTTGCGGTTGGCAATGTCTGGAAACGCGGCGCTCCAGGCTGCCACAACCCGCGGGTTGTCGTAGTCAACGACCAGATCCGTCCCGATCGTGCGGGCCGGGATGTGGTCCAGCCGGACATCCTCTGACCAGTTCCGATTGGCGGCGCTGATCGCCTTGCCCGGTTCCGGAGAGACGACCGGCGCCGAGGCCGCGGCCGTCGCGGCTTCCACGATCCGCGATCCGTGGCCGAACCGGGTGTCGAATTCCGCCACTTCACGCGCCTGCGTGCTCGTTCGCGTCAGGGTCAACATCGCGTCCGCAGTCCCGGGCGACAGCGCGCAAGCCGGCCTCGGATCGAGAGCCGTCGGTGCGACGGGTGGTACGACGGTCGATGCCGCGATCGGGACCGCGTCGGCCTGTGGAGACTTCTGTGCGGCTGCGGCGACCGCGGCCATCGAAGGTACATAGTCCATCTCAAAATCTCCCAGCCGCTGAACCGATCGGAAATCCACCGCCTCCCATGCACGTTCTACGCTATCGACCATCCGTCGACCGTAGATCACTGTCAGAACGATTTGCCATTTTCTGTTATAGATGCAGAACCTTTCTGGATTAGATTATAAGAGAACTATTCGACATAAGATAAGGATTTTATGATGTAACCACGCCTTCGTCGTGCTGATGCCACGCGGCCCTCGGCAGTCGGTCCTCGCAGAGCGCCGAGCCCCGACTTTCAAGCTGTTGCGAATCCCAGGTCCTCGTCCGGCGCCCAAGGCGCCGAAACGCGCGATCGACGACGGTCCTGGATCTTACGACGGGCCTGCCGATCCCGTTCAGCGGGCGGTCAGTGGGCGAGCATGGATGCCTCGACCATCGTGCACGCGGCGGGCATCATGCCCGCCGGCACGTCATCCCAGGGCTTCATGCCCTAGGGGTTCCAATCTGTGCGGCGACAGGCTGATCTGTCAACGGCAAGCTTCGGCCAAACAGGTTATTTCGCGAGTCTATCGACGCAGTCCTGCCAGTGCTCTTGAGAGCCGTATACTTTCGCCTCCATCGGTCGGTTTGTGAAGCGTTGCCCGAATGACGTGCGTCAGCGCCGACTGTCTGGAGATCGGCTTCCAAGATCAAGACTTCGCAGCGGCGCCCGCGCGGCGGCCGGCGCGTATCCATCGGGCTTCGCGACCGGTCAGGCCCGAACCGCAGACATCGGCTGCGTCTGACGGCGTCCGAGGCCGAGGACGAGCAGGCAACCGAGCCCGGAGAGGACGACCAGCGGAAGGAGGCCGAGGGGGTAGCTGCCCGTGGCATCCTTGATCACGCCGAGCAGATACGTGCCCAGGAAGCCGCCGATGTTGCCGATGGCGTTGATCTGCGCGATGCCCGCCGCCGCCGCACCGGCCGAGAGCCACTCGGTCGAGAGCGCCCAGAACGGCCCCTTGACCATGTAGGTGGCGGTCACGGCGAGGCAGAGAATCAGGATCGTCGGCAGCAGCTGCGCGGTGGCGATCGAGGCGGCGAGGCTCAGCGCCAGCAGGCCCAGGGGGATCGCCGTGTGCCAGACGCGCTCGCGCCTCCGGTCGGAGGATCGACCCCACAGGATCATCAGCACCGAGGCCACGCCGAAGGGGATCGAGTTGAGCAGCCCGGTCTCGAGGTTGGTCAGACCGAAGGACTTGATGATTTGCGGCTGCCAGAGGGACAGGCACTGGCTGGCGCCCGAGGCGCCCGCATAGATCAGCGAGGCGGCGAGGACGTAGCGGTTGCGCATCACCGCGAAGACCGAGAGATGCCGGGCCGGCGCCGCCTCACCCTGGACCACGGAGGCGCGCTCGGCGGCGAGCCGCTCCTGGAGCCAGGCGCTCTGTTGCGGGGTCAGCCAGCGTGCCTTGCCGGGTCCGTCGGGCAGCAGGAAGAAGGCGATGAGACCGAGCAGGACCGCCGGTACCGCCTCCAGGATGAACAGCCATTGCCAGCCGCGCAGGCCCATCATGCCGTCGGTGTTGAGGATCGCGGCGGAGATCGGCGAGCCGAGGAAGCTCGAGATCGGGATCGCCACCATGAAGACGGCCACGATCCGCCCCCGATAGGCGCGCGGGAACCAGTAGGTGAGGTAGAGGATCACCCCCGGAAAGAAGCCCGCCTCCGCTGCGCCCAGGAGCAGGCGCACGGCGTAGAAGGATGTCGGCCCGACCACGAAGGCCATGGCGGCGGAGACCAGCCCCCAGGTGATCATGATCCGGGCGATCCAGATCCGGGCGCCGAATCGCTCCATGGCGAGGTTGCTCGGCACCTCGCACAGCACATACGAGACATAGAACAGGCCGCCGCCGAGCCCGAACTGGGCGGCCGAGAGGCCGATATCGTGGTTCATCTGCAGCGCCGCGAAGCCGGCATTCACCCGGTCGACGAAGGCGATGAAGTAGGCGAGCATCAGGAACGGCAGAATCCGCCAGGTCACCCGGCGCAGGGTCGCCCGCTCGATCTCGGGCAACGCCGCCTCGATAGGGGTCGGGGCCATGCTGGTCTCCTCGGCTCGCAGGCCCCGGCATGGAACAGGCGCGCGGCGCAGGCCAGCCGCTCTGGGCGACAGCGCTGCCCCTCTGTCATCGCATGGCCTCGACGCCGTGACCGGTTGGCGACACCCGCGAAACTCCCGACGGTTGCGGTTTGCCCGTGGCCCGCGGACATGCGAGAGAAGCCGTATGTTGACCGTCGATAGCCTCTGGCGCGCGCGGCATCGCCTCGCGCAGTTCGGGAAGAAGCGGACCGGATCGCCGCGCATCCTCGTCATCGGCGTCTGCCAGGCCGGCTCGATCGCCAAGGCGATGCGCTATCTCCTGCCCGACGCGCAGGTGGATTTCGTCTCGGCCTTCACGGCGTCGCGCCGCTTCCCCCGCCTCGCCGACCTGATGGCGCATGCGGACGGGTACGACCACGTCTTCTCCAGCATCTACCTGCCCCGCTTCAAGGGCGGCGGCACGATCGACACGCTGCGGACGCATCCCAAGGTGCGGCTGATCCCGACGATCGTGTTCGGCGCCTATCACCCGGACCTCGTGCATGTGGGCGTCCAGGACGCCGTCACCCTCAACGGCCTGATCTCCGGCCCCATGGGGCATTCGCACTCGGCCGTCACGCTCTACGCCTACCTGGCCGGCTTCACGCAGGCGCAGGCCCTGCGCCTGTTCGCGGAACCGGTCTTCGAGCGCCTGGGCTACTTCGATCTGTGGGACGAGTCGGTATCCTACCTGCGCGGGCTGGGTCGCCAGGCCGATTACGACCTCGATACGCATCTGACACGCTGGGCGCGTCGGGGCTGCTTCATGCACTCGATCAACCACACGAAGCTGTACGTCGTCTCCGACCTCGCCCGGGGCCTCCTGACCAGGGCCGGCGTCCCGTTCGAAGAATGCGACCTCGACGCCTTCCTGCCGGATGACCTGGGCGGCCAGGGCAGCTGGCCGGTCTATCCCGAGATCGCCCAGCATTATGGCATCCCCGGCAGCGCCCTGTTCTTCAAGGCCGAGACCCGGCGCTCCGGGCCGGCCCGCACGATGAGCCGGGCGGAATTCGTAGCCGCGGCCTACGCGAATTACGACCGCCGCGCGCGCAGCCTCCTGGTTTCCCAGCGCGTCGAGGGTTGGCGCAACGACCCGCCGACCGTGGACTTCCTGCGCGAGGCCGCGGGCCGCGGCGAGGCTCCGGTCCGATCGACGGCGCGGGTGCCGGCCGTGAACGCCGGCGGGTCCGGCAGTTTCGCCGGACACGCCTCGTAGGCGTCCGCCCGCGCCGTCTCGGTCTCCTGGACCGGCACTTCTCGATCCTCCCGGCGTTGTCGCGCACCGCCCCACCTGCGGGCACGACGTGGAGGTGTCCCGATGAGCCCAAAGTCCAGGCATCGCGCCGGCCGCGTTACGGCCGCGGCGGCTCTGACGCTCGTGGGCTCGGCCGTCGGCCTCGTGACCTGGAGCCGGCTCGCCCGGAACCGGCACCGGCCCTTGCCGCCTGCGCTGCCCGGCCGGCACGAGCGGCTCACCACACGGCGCGCCGGCGACCTGTCGCTCTACGGTTCGACCGAGGCCGACGGGGTTCCGCTTCTGCTGATCCACTCGATCAACGCGGCCGCGAATGCCTACGAG
The DNA here is from genome assembly GCA_964242725.1 of uncultured Methylobacterium sp. Lineage (GTDB taxonomy): Bacteria > Pseudomonadota > Alphaproteobacteria > Rhizobiales > Beijerinckiaceae > Methylobacterium. Next base: position 42,517 of record CAXTCV010000002.1, on the reverse strand, counting down.
GTGCGGCCGCTCTACCTGCATTTCCGGAACGAGCGACCGGTCTACGCCCTGGAGCTTCCGGGCTTCGGCTTCTCCGAGCGGTCGCGCCGCCGCTACACGCCGCGCCTGATGGTGGAGGCGATCCACGCCGCGGTGGAGGCGATCCGGCGACGTCACGGGGGCGTCGCGATCGATGCCCTGGCACTGTCCCTGTCCGCATCCTTTCTCGCCCGGGCGAGCCTGGAGCGCTCGGACGCGTATCGGAGCGTCGGCCTCGTCAGCCCGACGGGCTTCGGCGGACAGCTCTCCGGCGAGGGGCCGCCCGACGGCCACCGCGGGCGCGACTGGCTGCTCGACCTCCTCGACCGTCCGCCCTTCGGCCGGCCCCTGTTCGACGCGCTGGTGACGCGACCGAGCATGCGCTTCTTCCTGCAGAAGACCTTCGGCTCCACCGAGATCGACGAGGACCTCCTGGACTACGATTACACCGCGGCGCATCAGCCGGGCGCCGAGCATGCGCCCTGGTGCTTCATCTCCGGCCACCTCTTCCCCACCGACACGACGCGCCTCTACGAGCGCCTGCGCCTGCCGGTCTGGCTGGTCCACGGCGTCCGCGGCGACTTCGTGGATTACCGGCTCCTGCCGCGGGTCGCCGACCGTGCGAACTGGCGGGTCGAGACCCTGCCGACCGGAGCGTTCCCGCATTTCGAGCAGCCGGAGGCGGTCACCGCCGCCTACGCGGCGTTCCTGGGAAGCCTCACGCGTGGGCCGGCGGATCGACCGGTGTGATCCGGTAGCGCAACCAGACGACCCCGCCGGACAGGCGCTCGCAGGCGGTCAGGTCGAGCCTGCGCCGGCCGCCCATGGAGTCGTCCTCCGAGCCGGCGATATCGAAGACCGCCGGCGTCCCCGACAGGCCGTCGACCGCCGGTGCGAGGAGCAGGCTCAGCTCGTCGATGACGCCGGCCTTCAGCATCGAGCCGTTGATGTGGCCGCCGCCTTCGACCAGCAGCCGCTCGATGCCGAAGAGCGCCCTGAGCTTCGTCACCGCCAGGCGAAAATCGACCTCCCGCTCGCCCGCGAACAGGTACGACTGGCCGCCGGACCGCAGCGCCCGCAGATGCGCGTCCGGCACGGAATCGGTGAGCACGACGACGACATGGTCGCCTTCGATATCGCTGCGCGCGCCCCAGTCCAGGCGCCCGCGCGCGTCGAGCGCCACAGCGTAGCCGGGGGCGTCGCGGCGGGCCACGTGGTCGTCTCGGTCGACGGGGACGTCGTCGGGGATCGCCTCCGAAAGCGGCGTGGCGCTGTCGGCATAGCCCTGCATGGTCACGCGCCCGCACATCCAGGCATCGCCCTTCAGCTCGCCGTGGACCCGTTCGTAATGGCTGTCGGCATCCAGGGTCTTCCAGCGCCGGGTCTTGATCCGGCCGTCCACCGAGGCGGTCATGTGGCAGATCACGTGGGGGCGTTCATCCGATGTCATGCCGTCTCCCAAGGCGCGTGGCCGCCGGTTGGTTCGTCGTGCTCGATCGGCAAACTAGGCGAGCCGGTCCCCCCGCCCAGGCCCCGCGAGACCCGGTCCCGAGCGCGTGGCGACGGGGAACGGCTCTCAGTCCTCGGTGCGACGCGCGCGCTGACGCCGACCCGGTATCCCCGTCGGCGGCGAGCGCTCTGCCTCGCCGATCGATGCGGCGGGTCTCACCACCGCGCGCCTCCAGGGCGGGAGTGGACCGGCCGCGGCCCGATCCCGTAAGGATGGCGATGCCCCCCGAAACGCCGCCTCGCGCTGGACACCGATGATCGACCTGACCCTCGAAGCCGCCCGCCTCATCGTGGACACCGCGCTCCGTGCGGCGCGGGAACGCGGGCTGAAGCCGCTGGCCGTCGTGGTCTACGATGCCCGCGGGGCACTGAAATCCGCCGCCGTCGAGGACGGCACGTCCCTGCGCCGGGCCGAGATCGCCTCCGGCAAGGCCAACGGCGCGCTGGCGTTGGGGCTCGGCTCCCGGGCGATCCACGCCCGGGCGGAGGCGCAGCCCTACTTCGTGGCGGCCGTCACCCATCTGGCCGGGCCGGCCGCCCTTGTGCCGGTGCCCGGCGGCGTCCTGATCCGCTCCGGCGAGGGCCGGCTCCTCGGCGCGGTCGGCATCTCGGGCGACACCTCCGACAACGACGAGATCTGCGCGGTGGCCGGGATCGAGGCCGCCGGCCTGGTGTCGGAGACCGGCGCCTGAGCGCGCGCCTGCGCCGGCGCGACTGGCTGGCCGGGGCCGCCGCCGTGGCGGCCGTGCGCCCCGCCCGCGCGGCCGAGCCGTTCTACCGGCGCGGCAACGACGCCGATCCCGAGACCCTCGACCCGCACCGCTCGTCCACGGTGGCGGAGGCGCATATCCTGCGCGATCTCTGCGACGGCCTCCTGACCTACGACAATCACGGCGCCATCATCCCGGGGGCCGCCCGGGCCTGGACCGTCTCGGAGGATGGGCTGACCCTGCAGTTCGAGCTCCGGGCCGACGGCCGCTGGTCGAACGGCGAGCCGGTCACGGCGGATGATTTCGTCTATGCGTTCCGCCGCATCCTCGATCCGGCCACCGGGGCGAAATACGCCGAGATCCTGTTCCCGATCCGCAACGCCGCCGCCGTGAACCGCGGCGAGAAACCCGCCGACGCCCTCGGGGTCGCCGCGGAGGGGGTGCTGCGGCTCGCGATCACCCTCGAACAGCCGACCCCCTACATCCTGGAACTCCTGACGCACCAGACCGCCCTGCCGGTCCATCGAGCCTCCGTGGAGCGCCACGGCGACAGCTTCACCCGCCCCGGCAACTACGTCACCAACGGCGCCTATCGGCTCCGCGATCAGGTGCCGGGCGGCGCGATCACCCTGGAGGCGAACCCGCACCATCCCGACGCGGCGAAGTTCGCGATCCGGCAGGTCGCGTTCCTGCCGACGCCCGACATGGCCTCGGCGGTGCGCCGCTACGCCGCCGGGGAGATCGACTCCCTGGCGGATTTCCCAGCGGACCAGATCGCCGACCTGCGCCGCCGCTTCGGCCCGCAGGTGGTGCTCGGCCCCGCCCTGGGGCTCGCCGCGCTGGCGATCAACACCCGCAAGGCCCCGTTCTCGGACAGGCGCGTCCGGCAGGCGCTGTCCCTCGTCATCGACCGGGAATACCTCGCCGACGGGCTCAACGGCGGCACGATGAGCCCGGCCTATTCCCTGTGCCCGCCGGGCCTCGACAACTACCGGACGCCCCCCGAGACCGAGGGACGCCTCGGCCTGCCGATCGACCACGAAGTGGCGGCGCGCCGCCTCCTCGCCGAGGCGGGCTTTGGCCCCGACCACCCACTCACGGTGGAGTACCGGTTCAACGTCAGCGACAACAACCGGACCGTGGCGGTGGCGATCGGCGAGATGTGGCGCGACCTCGGGATCGTGACCCGCTACGTCTACACCGACGCCAAGACGCATTTCGCCTATCTGCGCGACGGTGGCGACTTCGACGTGGCGCGCATGAGCTGGATCGCCGACTATTCCGACCCTCAAAACTTCCTGTTCCTGCTCCAGAGCGGGAATGACGGCCTGAATGTCGGCCACTGGTCGGACCCCGCTTTCGACGGCCTAATGGCGCGGGCCGCCGCCGAGCACGACCTCGCCCGGCGCGCCGGCCTGCTCTCCGACGCGGAGGCGATCGCCCTGCGCGAACTGCCGTGGATCCCGCTGATGCATTACCGCTCCAAGGCGCTGATCGCTCCGCGGCTGCACGGCTACCAGCCGAACCTGCGCAACGCCGCGCCGACGCGGTTCCTGAGGCTCGACGCGTGATCCGTTTCATCCTGCGCCGCCTCGCGCAGGCGGTGCCGACGCTGCTCGCGGTCGTGACCGTCAGCTTTTTCCTGATGCGGCTCGCCCCCGGCGGTCCCTTCGACATGGAACGTCCGCTGGCGCCCGCCGCCATGGAGAACCTGCGCCGGGTCTACGGGCTCGACCGGCCGCTGATCGCTCAGTTCGGAAGCTATCTCGCAGCATTGGCCCGGGGCGACCTCGGGCCCAGCTTCTCGTTTCGCGATCAGAGCGTCCTCGACCTGATCGCCCGGGGCCTGCCGGTCTCGGCGACGCTCGGCGCCCTGGCGCTGGTCCTGGCGTCGAGCCTGGGCGTCGGGCTCGGCGTGGCGGCGGCGCTCCGACGCGGACGCGCCCTCGACCGCCTCCTCGGGATCGGTGCCGCGCTGACCCTGTCGCTGCCGAGCTTCGTGGTCGCGCCGCTCCTCCAGATCGCCTTCGGGCTGACCCTGCGCTGGCTGCCGCTGAGCGGCTGGGACGGCGGCGCGCCGAGCCATCTCGTGCTGCCGGTGATCACCCTGGCCCTGCCGCAGGTGGGGGCCCTGGCGCGCCTAACCCGGGCGTCCCTCGGGGAGGTCCTGCGCACGCAGCCGGTGCGGACGATGCGCAGCCTCGGCCTGCCGCCGCTCCGCGTGACCCGGCACGCGCTCCGGGGGGCGCTGCTGCCGGTGGTGGCCTATCTCGGGCCCCTCGCCGCGTCCCTGCTCACCGGCTCGGTGGTGGTCGAGACGATCTTCGGCCTGCCCGGGATCGGCCGCTACTTCGTCGAGGGGGCGCTCAACCGCGACTACACGCTGGTGATGGGCACGGTGCTGCTGGTCGCGGGTCTGGTGATCGCCCTCAACCTCGCGGCCGACCTCGCCTGCGCGTGGCTCGATCCCCGCCTGCGGGTGGCGGCGTGAGCGCGGCACCCGCGCCGGTAGGCCCGGCCGGACGCGCCCTGGCGCGCCTCAGCCGGACGCGCACGGCGATGGCGGCGCTCGCCGTGCTGATCCTGATCGCCCTGGCCTGCCTCGCCGGTCCGGGCTTCACCGGGCACGATCCCGAGCGCGCCTATCCGGATCTCCGCCAATTGCCGGCCGGCCTCGCGGCGCAGCCGGACGCCGCGCATCTCGGCCCGGCGCTGGAGCGCCTCGCCTTCCGGATGCGGGCCCGGCTGGATGCGGTGGCGCGCGACGGCGACGCCCTGCGCCTGACCCTGGGCTCGGACGCCGGCGTCGACCGGCGCAGCCTCGTCTACCTGCCGCGCTCGGCCCTGTTCGGCGCACCGGAGATCCTGGTGGACCGGGACGGCGGCCGCAGCCTCGTGGTCGCGGTGCCGCTGCGGCGCCTGTACTTTCCCCTCGGAACCGACATCCAGGGCCGCGATCTCCTGACCCGCTGCCTTGTCGCCGGCCGCATCTCCCTGGCGATCGGTCTCGCCACCAGCCTCGTCGCCCTGCTGATCGGGGTCGCCTACGGCGCCACTGCGGGCTTCCTGGGCGGGGCCGCGGATGCCGTGATGATGCGCTTCGTGGACGTGCTCTACGCCCTCCCCTTCGTGTTCTTCGTCATTCTGCTGCTGGTGTTCTTCCGCTCGAGCCTCCTGCTGATGCTGGTCGCCATCGCCGCCGTCGAATGGCTCGACATGGCCCGGGTGGTCCGGGCCCAGACCCTGTCGCTGCGCGAGCGCGACTTCGTCCGCGCGGCGCGCGCCCTGGGGGTCCGCACGCCCGGCATCATCGCCCGCCACATCGTGCCCAACACCCTCGGCCCGGTCGCGGTGACCGCGACGCTGCTGGTGCCGCAGGTGATCCTGCTCGAGAGTTTCCTGTCGTTCCTCGGGCTCGGCGTGCAGGAGCCGCAGACCAGTTGGGGTGTGCTCATCGCGGATGGCGCGCGCGCGATCGAGGCGGCGCCCCACATGCTGGCCGCCCCGGCGCTCTGCCTGATCGTCACGCTGGTGGCACTGAACCTGCTCGGCGACGGCCTCGCCGACGCGCTGGACCCGCGTTCGGACTAGCCTCAGCCGAGCTGCCGGACCGGGGTGCCGCCGAGCCAGGCCTCGATATCCTCCACCGCCTGAGTGAAGAACGTCCGGTAGTTGTCGCGCGAGACGTAGCCGAGATGCGGCAGCGCCAGGACGTTCGGCAGGCCGCGGAACGGGCTGTCGTCGGGCAGCGGCTCGGTCTCGAACACGTCGAGGCCGGCACCGGCGATCCACCCCTCCCGCAGGGCCTGCACCAGAGCGGCCTGATCGACGATCGGTGCCCGGGCGGTGTTCACCAGATAGGCGGTCGGCCGCATGCGGCGCAGTTCCGCCGCGCCGAGGAGGCCGCGCGTCCGGTCGCCGAGCACGAGATGGATCGTGACGACGTCGCTCGCCTCCAGCAGGGCCTCCTTCGAGGCCGCGCGCGCGACCCCGGCGGCGGCCGCCCGGGCCTCGTCGAGGTTCGGGCTCCAGGCGATCACCCGCATGCCGAAGGCGTGGCCGATGGCGGCGACCCGCGCGCCGATCTTGCCGAGCCCGAGGATGCCGAGGGTGGCGCCCGCGAGGTCGGTCCCGATCGTGCTCTGCCACGGACCGCCGGTGCGGAGATTGTGGTTCTCGCGGGGGAGCTGGCGGGCGAGCCCGAGGATCAGCGCCCAGGTCAGCTCGGTCGGCGGCGTCGGGCTCGACTCCGTGCCGCAGACCGTGATGCCCCGCCCCCGGGCCGCCGCGACATCGATGGCGAGGTTCCGCATGCCGCTGGTGACCAGCAGCTCGAGCCGCGGCAGCCGCTCCAGCAGGGCCGCCGGGAACGGCGTGCGCTCCCGCATGATCACCAGGATCTCGGCCTCGGCGATCCGCGCCACCAGGGCGTCCCGGTCCGGGATGTGCGCGGCGACGGCCGAGACGGCGACGCGATCGGACAGGCGCGACCAGTCGGCGAGCGCGAGGGCCGCCTGCTGATAGTCGTCGAGGATCAGGCAGGTTCGCATGGCGGGGGCGTAGGTCCCGGTCGACCCAACGTCAATATTGGCCGCTCCGCGACGCGTGAAGCGATGCCGAGGCCAGCGCCGCGAAGGCCGCCGCCACCCCCGCAGCACCCGGATCCTCTACCCCCGCGAGGTCCGACGCCGCGAGATAGCTCGAGCGGCCGGCTCCGGCGCGGTCCATCCGGGCCGTCGCCTCGGCGCCTCTGCGGGCCGCGGCGGCGGCGGCGGCGAGACCGCCGGTCCTCAGGGCCTCGACCGCGGGCATCAGGGCGTCGATGAGATGGGCCATGGCGTGACCTTCGGGTGCGCCGATCCGCGATTCCCGTCAGAGGCGCTTGGTGCAGTGTCCGCATGATCGCGCCGTACCGGCAACAACCACCGTCCCGCGCGCGGAGCGGCGACGCTCGATCGCGACCGCGCAATGTCCGGTCATTCCACCTCGGACCTCATCCTGAGCGACCGCGCCAGCGCGCCTCGAGAAAGCCCTCTGTCAGCCGGCCTCGCATCACTCCTTCACGGCGCCGGTGAGCGCCGAGACGTAGTACTCCACGAAGAACGAGTAGAGGATCACCAGCGGCAGTGATCCGAGCAGCGCGCCGGCCATCAGCGAGCCCCATTTGTAGACGTCGCCGTCGACGAACTCGCTGACCACGGCGATCGGCACGGTCTTGTTCTGCGTCGAGGACAGGAAGGTCAGCGCGTAGATGAATTCGTTCCAGCACAGCGTCAGCGAGAAGATCCCGGCCGAGATCAGCCCCGGGAAGGCCAGCGGCAGGACGATCTTGGTGAGGATCTGCCAACGGCTCGCGCCGTCCATCAGCGCGCATTCCTCCAGCTCGTAGGGGATGGTCTTGAAGTAGCCCATCAGCAGCCAGGTCGAGAACGGGATCAGGATCGTCGGATAGGCCAGGATCAGGGCGATCGGCGAATCGAACAGCCCGTAGGCCTGAACGATGGTAGCCAGTGGAATGAACAGGATCGAGGGCGGCACCAGGTAGGCGAGGAAGATGGCCGCGCCGACCCAGCCGGCGCCGCGGTAGCGGACCCGCACGCAGGCATAGGCGGCGAGGACGCTGGCGAACAGCGACAGCGCGGTGGCGGCCACCGACACGTACATCGTGTTCCAGAGCCAGCGCGGATATTGCGTCTCGAACAGCAGCTTGTGGATGTGCTTGAACGTCGGATCCACCACCCAGAACGGGTTGTAGTGCTCCATGTCGATCAACTGCGCGTCCGGTTTGATCGCCGTCAGCGCCATCCAGTAGAATGGGAACAGCAGGACGACGAGGATGACGAGCAGCGGCAGGTAGGTGGTGACCAGCCGCCGGGGCAGGCGGTCGAGATAGGCCATGCCCTCCGAATTGTCGGTGAGCCCGGCCGGCGGCCCGGCCAGGACGGGGGCGAGGTGCGGGTCGGCATGGGCCGGCGGTGCGGGCGCGCTCATCGGTCGGACTCCCCGGCCTGCCAGGCCCGACGCTGCAGGCCGAACCACGAGATGCCGATCGCGGCGAGCAGGAACGGCACCATCGCGGTGGCGATCGCCGCCCCCTCCCCCAGCGTCCCCGAGAGGATGCCGCGCTGGTAGGACAGGGTCGCCATCAGGTGCGTGGCGTTGACCGGACCGCCCCGGGTCATCGCCCAGATCAGCTGGAAATCGGTGAAGGTGAACAGCACCGAGAAGGTCATCACCACGGCGATGATCGGCGTCAGCAGCGGCAGGGTGATCCGCCAGAAGATCTGCCAGTTCGAGGCGCCGTCGAGCGTCGCCGCCTCGTAGAGCGAGGGCGAGACCGTCTGGAGGCCGGCGAGCAGCGTGATCGCGATGAACGGCACCCCGCGCCAGATGTTGGCGAAGATCACGCAGGCCCGGGCCATGGCCGGCTCACCAAGAAAGTCGATGTTGCCCTCGATGATCCCGAGGTGGCGCAGCGACCACGAGATGATTGAGAACTGGCTGTCGAAGATCCACCAGAACGCGATGGCCGAGAGCACGGTCGGCACCACGAACGGGATCAGCACGATCGACCGGACGATGGCCTTGAACGGCATGTTCTTGTTGAGCAGCAGGGCGAGGTAGAGCCCCACCGCGAACTTCACCGCCGAGGCGACCGCCGTGTACAGGCAGGTGTTGAACACCGAGAGCCAGAACACGTCGTCGTCCCAGAGCCAGGCGTAGTTCTCCAGGCCGATGAAGACGCCGTCCCGGCCGATCCGCGCATTGGTGAAGGACAGCCAGATGCCCTTCAGGAGCGGATAGGCCAGGAACAGGCCGAGGATCAGCGCGGTCGGCAGCATGAACCAGAAGCCCGCCCAGCCCCGGCTCGCGCGCAGGCGGTGCCAGGTCGAGCGAGTCGGCACCGCGACCGGGGCGGGCTGCGTCAGGGCCGTATGCGCCATGCTCTCGCCTCCGCGTCGGGGGTTCAGGTGTTCCGGAAGATGCGCTGGGCGGCCCGCTCGGCGTTGCGGATCGCGCCCTTCACGTCCTCCCGGCCGGTGCAGTGGCTCGCGAACATGTCGACCACCACGAAGTCGGCCAGCACCGCGGCGATGCGCTCGCTGACCGGTGCTTGGCCGCCGGCGGCGAGGGATCGCCGTCCCGCCTCGGCGAAGACCGCGTTCTTCGGGTCGCTCGTCCAGATCGGGTTCTTGGGATAGTTCGACAGCGGCTCGCACAGGTAGCCCTGCGCGGCCTCCAGCCAGGGATTGTAGTTCTGCGCCTCCATCATGAAGGCGATGAATGCCTTACAGGCGTTGGGCGCCTTCGAGTACTTGAACGCCAGGATCGGATAGGCGAGCTGGAACTCGGTCGGCTTGCCCACCGGGCCGACCGGCCAGACCGCGTGGTCCATATCCTCGGCGAGTTTCGGATTGTCCTTCTTGGCGGCGGCATAGATCGAGATGCCGTTGTTGGTCAGGTACAGATCGCCGGCCAGGAACGCCTTGTTGTTCGACGAATCGTTCCACGACACGGTGCCCGGCACGAAGGTCTCGTACAGGGATTTCACGTATTCGAGCGCCTTTGCGGTCTCGGGCGAGTTGATCACGATCTTCTCGTTGGCGTCCACGAGATTGCCGCCATGGGACCAGAGCGCCCAGTGGCACCACGTGTTGCCGTCGCCGGTGGCGTGGCCCAGGGCGAAGCCGGCCGGGGTGTTGTTCTTCTTCAGACCCCGGCAGAGTTCGAGAAAGCCGGCGGTATCCGCGGGAAACTTGCTGAACCCGGCCTTGTTCATCGCCGAGATGCGGTAGTTGGGATAGCCGCCGTTGAATGCGACCGGGATGGCGATCCACTGGCCCTTGACCTTGCCGTAGGCCTCAGCCGACGGGAACCAGGGGCCGTATTTCCTGCCGAGCGAGGCCGCCACGTCCTCCAGAGGCAGACACTTGTCCGGGAACAGTGCCGGAAACGAGAACAGCCCCCAGACCATGTCGGGTCCCTGCCCGGTATTGGCCGCCACGGAGGCCTTGGGCTGGATGTCGTCGTAGGATTCGTTGCTGACCGTGATCTTGACGCCGGTCGCCTGGGTGAAGGCGTCGACCATCTTCAGGAAGGCCTCGTCCTCGCTCGGCACGAAGCGCTTCCAGCGGAGCAGCGACAGGCTGGCCCCGGGCTCGGGCTTCCACTCGGCGCCCTGCGCCCAGGCCTTGGCGAAGCCGAGGAGGTCCCCGCCGGCGGCGAGGCCGGTCGCGGCGGCGCCGGCGAGCAGGGAACGGCGATCGAGAACGGGCATCGGCGGCTTCTCCCTGGGTGATCCTGTTCGGCGGCCGCGCGCGGCGTCCCGCCCTCTCATCCGGTGGGGCTCAGGTCGGTCAGCTCGACAGACGATGCCCGGTCGCGGCATCGAAGAGATGCACCCGGTTCGGGCGCAGCGAGACGGTCTCCCCCGGCCGTTCGGTCACGCGCTCCCGGAGCACGCAGGTGAGATCCTGGCCGACCGCGCGCACCGCCAGCATGGTCTCCGAGCCGGTGGGCTCCACGACCACCACCTCGGCGGCGATCCCGTCCGGCGCGAGATCGAAATGCTCGGGCCGGACGCCCAGGACGAGCGGCCTGCCCTCCACACCGGCCGGCGCGTCGGTCAGCGGGACCGTCAGGCCCGTATCGGTGACGAAGGTCAGGCGGCCGTTCGCCCGGATCCTGCCGGGCAGGAAGTTCATCGCGGGCGAGCCGATGAAGCCCGCCACGAACAGGTTGTCGGGCCGGTCGTAGAGGTCGAGCGGTGCCCCGATCTGCTCGACGATCCCGTCGTGCATCACCACGATCCGGTCGGCCATGGTCATGGCCTCGATCTGGTCGTGGGTGACGTAGATGGTCGTGGTCTTCAGCCGCTGGTGCAGCTCCTTGATCTCCGTGCGCATGGCCACGCGCAGCTTCGCGTCGAGATTCGAGAGCGGCTCGTCGAACAGGAACACCTGCGGGTCGCGGACGATCGCCCGCCCCATGGCCACGCGCTGGCGCTGCCCGCCGGAGAGCTGGCGCGGATAGCGGTCGAGCAGGTGCGTGAGCCCCAGGATCTGTGCGGCCCTGTTGACCCGCAGGTCGATCTCGGCGGCCGGCGCCTTCCGGATCCGCATCGAGAACGCCATGTTCTCGCGAACCGTGAGGTGCGGGTAGAGCGCGTAGTTCTGGAACACCATCGCGATGTCCCGCTCCTTGGGCGGCACATCGTTCACGACCCGCTCGCCGATGCGGATCTCGCCGCCGGAGATGTTTTCGAGTCCGGCGATCATCCGCAGCAGGGTCGATTTCCCGCAGCCCGACGGGCCGACCAGGATCACGAATTCACCGTCCCGTATGTCCACGGACACGCCGTGCAGGACATTCGTCGATCCGAAAGCCTTGCGAACCTCGCGGATTCCCACCGAGGCCATGCTTCCTCCCGATCAGGGCCGCTCTGACGGCGGCTCTCTCGTGCCAGTACAGGGGAGCGAGGGCGGGAAAGCAAGCCGTCACCTTCACGATCCCGCAGAACGGCCTGCTTCTGTCAGCCGAGATCCCGAAACCGGTGACGGCCCCGCCGGCATGAAACGTCCGGCAAGCTCCGGACACCCCCGGGACTGCTACAGCGGGCGCCACACGCGCTCGGGGAAGACCGCGACCCGTCGTCGGCGGAAAGGGAGCACCATGTCGTCATCCGGTCTCACCGCGCACGCGATCCTGCCCGCGGATGGCTGTCGCGGCGCGCTCGTCGGCCGGGTGTGGCGCCCGGAGGTGCAGGGCCCGAGCGTCGTGGCGATTCGCGCCGACGCGTCGGGGGAGGCGCGGATGGTCGATGTCACGGCCCGCCTGCCGACCGTGAGTGACCTGTGCGAGGCCCCGGACCCCGCTGCGGCGCTGCGCGGCGCGGCGGGCGAGGATCTCGGCAGCCTCGACGCGATCCTCGCCAACACGCCGCCGGACACCCGCGATCCGGGCCGGCCGTGGCTCCTCGCCCCGGTCGATCTCCAGGCCCTCAAGGCGGCGGGCGTCACCTTCGCCACCTCCATGCTGGAGCGGGTCATCGAGGAGCGGGCCCGCGGCGACCTTGCCGCCGCCGCGGCGATCCGCGCGGAGGTCAAGCGCCTTGTCGGCCGCGACCTGCGCAAATTGAAGCCCGGCTCGCCCGAGGCGATGGCCCTCAAGGCGGTGCTCGTCGCGCAGGGCGCCTGGAGCCAGTATCTCGAGGTCGGCATCGGGCCGGATGCGGAGATCTTCACCAAGGCGCAGCCGCTCTCGGCGGTGGGCTGCGGCGCGGATGCCGGCCTTCACCCGGACTCGCACTGGAACAACCCCGAGCCGGAAATCGCCCTCGCGGTCGCGTCCGATCAGCGGATCGTCGGGGCGACGCTCGCCAACGACGTCAACCTGCGCGACTTCGAGGGCCGGTCGGCGCTGCTCCTCGGCAAGGCCAAGGACAACAACGCCTCCTGCGCCCTCGGTCCGTTCCTGCGCCTGTTCGACGACACGTTCGATCTCGACAGCGTCCGCCGCACCATCGTCACCCTGGAGGTGACCGGCGCGGACGGGTTCCGCATGGAGGGCACCTCGCCGCTCGCCGAGATCAGCCGCGATCCGGAGGAGCTGGTGGCCGCCCTGATGGGCCGCACGCACCATTACCCGGACGGCGCGCTGCTGCTCCTCGGCACGATGTTCGCGCCGATCCAGGACCGGCACGGGCCGGGCCTCGGCTTCACCCATGTCGAGAACGACCGGGTCGTTGTGGCGAGCCCGGACCTCGGCAGCCTCGTCAACCGCATGCGCCCCTGCGATGCGTGCCAGCCCTGGACCTTCGGGGCCCGCGCGCTGATGCGCAACCTCGCGGCGCGCGGATATCTGTGACAGAGCGTCGGATCGCCTGCCGCCCGACGCGGCGACCGAGCCACCCGGGACGATGCCGATGACGAACGCCGCCCTCCTCGACCGCCTCGCCGCGCTCGTCGGACCGTCCGGTCTCGTCACCGGCGACGAGCTGCGCGGGCGCGCGGCGAACTGGACGCGGCCGAGCGAGCCCTGCGCCGCCCTGGCGCTGGTCCGCCCGCGCGGCACCGCCGAGACCAGCGCCGTGATGGCGGCCTGCCACGCGGCGGGAATCGCCGTGGTGCCGCGGGGCGGCGCCACCGGCTTGGTCGACGGCACCCTCTGCGCGCCCGACGAGATCACCCTCTCGACGGAGCGGATGACCGGCATCGAGCCGGTGGACCCGCTCGGCATGACCGTGGTGGTCGGCACCGGCGCCACCATCGAGAGCGTGCAGGACGCCGCCGCGGCGGGCGGCCTGTTCTTCCCCCTGGATCTCGGTGCCCGCGGCTCGGCGACGATCGGCGGCGCGATCGCCACCAATGCCGGCGGGCTGCGGGTCCTGCGCTACGGCATGATGCGCGAGATGGTGCTCGGGCTCGAAGCGGTGCTGGCGGACGGCACGGTGGTCTCGTCCATGCGCCCGCTGATCAAGAACAACACCGGGCTCGACCTGAAGCAGCTCTTCATCGGCACCGAGGGGACGCTCGGCATCGTCACGCGGGCGGTCCTGCGGCTGCGCCCGGAGCCCGCCGGCTACGCCACGGCGCTGGTCGCCTGCCCCGGGGTCGACGACGGTGCGCGGGTGCTGCGGGCGGCCCAGAGCGCCTTCCAGGGGCGGGTCTCGTCCTTCGAGGGTCTGTGGCCGGATTTTTATAAGCTGATGACCGCTCCCGGCCGGGCCACGGCGCCGCTGGGCTACGCGTATCCGTTCTACGCCATCATCGAGGTCGAGTGCGTGCCCGCGGAATCGGACCGCTTCCTCGGCCTGCTGGAGGGCCTGATGGGCGACGGCACGATCCTCGACGCGGCCGTGGCCTCGTCCGAGGAGCAGCGCCGCGGGATGTGGCGGATCCGCGACCGGGTCGAGCACCTCAACGCCGACGGGATCGAGCGCGCCTTCGACGTCAGCGTGCCGCTCGCCAAGATGGACGGCTACGTCCGCGGCGCGCTGGACCGCCTCGCTGCGATCCCCGGCTGCCGCGCCGTGGTCTACGGCCATATCGGCGACAACAACCTGCACTGGAACACGACCCGCCTCGACGCCGGCGGCAACGCGGCGATCGACGCCGCGATCTACGCGCCGCTCGCCGAGCTGAGCGGCTCGGTCTCGGCGGAGCACGGGATCGGCCTGGAGAAGCGCGGCAAGCTGCCGCTCTCGCGCTCGCCGGAGGAGATCGGCGCGATGCGGCTCATCAAGCGGGCGCTCGATCCGGACAACCGGCTGAATCCGGGCAAGATCTTCTGAAGGGGCGGACGGTGGCGCGACGCCCGCCGGAGCCGGCGGCCAAACCGCTGCGGTTGACCGTGAGGCTGACCCCGCGCGGCGGCCGCGACACGGTGGAGGGGTGGATCCGCGATGCGGACGGCGCGCCCTGCCTCAAGGTGCGCGTCGCGGCCCCGCCCGTCGACGGAGCGGCCAACACGGCCCTCGAACGGCTGATCTCGGAGTCCCTCGGGGTTGCGGGCGGCGCGGTCAGGATCGTCGCCGGCCATCAGGGGCGGGTGAAGCGCCTGGACATCGCGGGCATCCATGCTGATGCCCTCGCCAGGGCGTTCGGCGAGCCGATATAGGCCGGCGCGCGGCGACGCTACTGTACCACGCTGCCGGTCGCATGCGGGTCGAGCCGATCCTCCAACTCAAGCCCCGGCACCCGGCGGGATGCGTCGCGGTTCGCGCTGACCAGCCGCAGGTTCAAGGTGAGGCACTGGGCGGCAATCAAGAGATCGTTCCGTCCGATTGGTGTACCCCGCTTCACCAGGACCGCGCGGATCGCGCCGTAATGGTGATCCGCCGGACGTGTCAGGGGCGCGATCGGGATCGCCGCGAGGACCGTTCTGCCGCGATCCGCCGGAGCCTTGGACCCTTTCCGGGCAACGCCGTACCGGATCGCGGCTGCCACCAGGATGCCTGTGCAGCCGTTGGCCGAACGCCCTTCGAACCTCGCGGCGTCCGGGCCGTTGCGTCCGCGGGTAATGAGATCCGACGGGATGCTGGTATCGAGGAGGTACCGCACGAGACCGCTCAAAGGACAACGTCCTCGGCGTCGAGATCCGGGATTCCGCCCAACGTGTCTTCGGGCGAAAGCGGGTCCAGCGAGGCGATGAGCACCGCGCGCCGGAATCTCGGCCGGAGGATCAGGCCGCCGTCGGCTTGCCGCGAGACCGCCACAACCCGGCACAGGCCCGCGCTTGCGGCCCTGCGAGCGCGCGTCGAGCGTCCCTCAGAACGCCACCTTGTCGCCGCCCTTCAGCGCCAGCATCTCCCGCGCCTCGTCGGGCGACGCGATGGCGAGGCCCAGCCCCTCGATGATCGAGCGGATGCGCCGCACCTGCGCGGCGTTGGTCTCGGCGAGCTTGCCGGGGCCGTCCCACAGGCTGTCCTCCAGCCCGACGCGGACGTTTCCGCCCATCGCGGCCGCCATGGCGGCGATGTTCATCTGGTTGCGGCCCGCTCCCAGCACCGACCAGCGGTATTGATCGCCGAACAGCCGGTCGGCGGTGCGCTTCATGTGCATCACGTCGTCGGGATGGGCGCCGATCCCGCCCTGGAGCCCGAACACGGTCTGGATGAACAGCGGCGCCTGAACGAGGCCGCGGTCGAAAAAGTATTTCAGGTTGTAGAGATGGGCCGTGTCATAGCACTCGAACTCGAATTTCGTGCCGTTCGGGCCGCAGGTGGTCAGGATATGCTCGATCTGCCCGAACGTGTTGCGGAAGATGATGTCCTTGTTCCCGAGGTAATCCCGCTCCCACTGGTGCTTCAGGTCCTTGAAGCGGTCGAGCATGCCGAACAGGCCGAAATTCATCGAGCCGAGATTCAGCGAGGCCACCTCCGGCTGGAAGGTTGCGGCCGGGCGCACCCGCTCCTCGATCGACATGGTCGGCGCACCGCCGGTGGTGATGTTCACCACGCAGGACGAGCGCTGCTTGATCACCGGCAGGAACTTGGCGAAGGCCTCCGGCGACTGGTCCGGCTGGCCGGTCTCCGGGTTGCGGGCATGAAGATGCACGATGGCCGCACCGGCCTCGGCGGCGCCGATCGCGGCGTCGGCGATCTCCTCCGGCGTCACGGGCAGGTGCGGCGACATGCTGGGCGTGTGGATCGCGCCCGTCACCGCGCAGGTGATGATGACTTTCCGCTGGGTCGCCATGCTCAGTCCTTCTGCTGCATCTTGTGGGCGCGGAGCGCCGCCAGTTTTGCGTCCCGGAGCCCCATGCGGGCGGTCAGGTCGCCGGGTGCCCGCCATTGCGCCAGGATCGCCGCGGTGGCCTCCGCCGCGTAGACCGAGGGCGGCGCCGGATCGGCCGCGAGGCGCTTGTAGAAGCCGGTATAGCGGGCGCAGTAATCGGCGATGCCGCCCGGGGCGTTCAGCTCGATGGTCTCGAACGGCCCCATGAAGCTCCAGCGCAGGCCGAGCCCGTCCGCGACGGTCTTGTCGAGGTCCTGCGGGGTGACGTAGCCCTCCGCGGCGAGGCGGAAGGCCTCCGCCAGCAGGGCACCCTGCAATCGGTTGAGGATGAAGCCCTCGATCTCCTTGAGCACGGTGATCGGCACCTGGCCGATCGCCTCGTAGACCGCCCGCGCCCGGGCCAGGGCCTCCGGCGCGGTCCAGGGGGCGCCGGAGATCTCCACCAGCGGGATCAGGTGCGGCGGGTTCACCGGGTGGCCGATGAGGCAGCGCCCGCGGCCGGCCAGACCTTCCGTGAACAGCGAGCAGCGGAGCGCCGAGGAGGACGAGGCGATGACCGCCTCCGCCGGTGCCAGCGCGTCGAGCGCGGTGAACAGGGTCTGCTTGACGTCGCGCCGTTCCGGCCCGTTCTCCTGGACGAAGACGACGCCGTCGAGGCACTCCGGAAGGGACGCGACGGCTTGGATCCGGCGCCCGGCCGTCTCCGGATCGGCACAGAGCCCGTGCGCCGCCAGAGTGTGCAGCCCCTCGATGCAGAGCGGGATCGCGCGCGGAGCGACGTCGGCGGCGGCGTCGAACAGGCGCACGTCCCACCCGGCGCGGGCGAAAATCATCGCCCAGGACCGCCCGATCAGGCCGGCGCCCACGATCGCGACGCTCTCGGTCATGACAGCCCTCCCATGACACCACCGGACGGCGTCTGCGCGCGTTCGCTGTGATCACAGATCACTATCGGCACCGCGCGGGTTTCGTCTAGTCTCCGTTCATGGACTCGCCGGCGGCCCTGGCCGACCTCCCCCAGCTGGAACGCCAGACCCTGTCGGGCACCGCCTACGCGGCGCTGTCGGACCTGCTCGCCTCCGGGCGGCTCGCCCCCGGCGACCGGCTGTCCCTGCGCCGGAGCGCGGCGGCGTTCGGCGTCTCGGTGATGCCGGTTCGGGAGGCGGTGAGCCGCCTCGTGGCCGAGGGCGTGCTGGAGGTGGCCCCGGCGCGGGCCATCCGGGTTCCGATCATGAGTGCGGGGGCGTTCCGGGCGCTCGCCGAGACGCGTATCGCCGTGGAGGGGATCGCGGCGGCGCGGGCCGCGGAGCGCCGGACCGAAGCCGAACTCGAAGCGATCCAGCGGGCCGAGGCGGCGTTCCGGGCCGAGGCCGAATCGCCGCACGCCGACTTGTCCAAGGCCGTCCAGCGCAATCGCGACCTGCATTTCGCGATCTACGGCGCCTGCGGGCTCGCCCCTCTTCGGGAGATCATCGACCGCCTGTGGCTGAAGGCGGGCCCGGTCATCAACCTGGACCTGCGCGGCTGCCCGGAACGGCTGCGCCAGGGTTTTGCGCTCCGGCGGCATGCCGAGGCGCTGGCGGCCATCGCGGCGCGCGACGGCCCGGCGGCGGCCGCCGCCATCGCGGCGGATATCCGCGAGGCGGCCGATTTCATCCTGTCCCGCGGCGGCCTGCGAGACGTGCACGGGGAGGCTTGACCATGGATCTCGGTATCGCCGGCCTGCGGGTTCTGATCACGGCGGGCGCCGCGGGGATCGGGCGGGCGCTCGTCGACGCGTTTCTGGAGGACGGCGCCCGGGTCTTCGCCTGCGACATCGACCCGGAGGCGCTGGCCGGGCTGCCGGAGAATGTCGGCCGCTGCCGCACCGACGTGGCCGACCGGGCCGCGGTCGCGGCGATGATGGCAACAGCGGTCGATCAACTCGGCGGACTCGACGTGCTCATCAACAATGCCGGCATCGCCGGACCGACCGGCCGGGTGGAGGAGATCGCCCCCGAGGCATGGGATCAGTGCCTCACGGTGTGCCTGACCAGCCAGTTCAACTGCGCCCGGCTCGCGGTGCCGCATCTGCGGCAGAGCACCAACGCCTCGATCGTCAACCTGTCCTCGGCCGCCGGAAAGTTCGGCTTCGCCCTGCGCAGCCCCTACGCGGCGGCCAAATGGGGCGTGATCGGCTTCACCAAGTCGCTGGCCATCGAACTCGGCGGCGACGGGATCCGGGTGAACGCGATCCTGCCCGGGCTCGTCGCCGGCGATCGCCAGCGGCGGGTGCTGGAGGCGAAGGCCCAGCAGCAGGGGACGAGCTTCGCCGAGATGGAGGCGCGCGCCTTCTCGTTCGTCTCGGTCAAGGACTACGTCACCGCCCGCCAGCTCGCCGACCAGATCCTGCTGCTCTGCTCGCCCCGGGGCCGGACCATCTCGGGGCAGGCGATCTCGATCGACGGTGACACGCGGATGCTGTCCTGAATTCGCGACCGGGCGGTCCAAGAAGCGAAGGAGCCGGTGCCATTGACCATCGGGTCTCCAGAGCGGGCACACGACGATAGGCCAGGCCGTGGCGCGGACCGCCGGCTTGCCCGAGGACAAGCATTCTGGCCGCCATAGACCGCGCCGGAAGCGCGCACGCTTTCGATGGCGATTCCCGAACGCCTGAATTTTAAATACGATCAATCCGCGGTGGAATCGAACCACCGCGGGAGGACGCGGCCGTGACGGGAACGAGGGCGCAGATCGCGACGGCTCCGCGCGCGGCGGCGCGCCTGGATGCCGGTTTGGCCCGCAGGCTGGCCGAGCAACTGCAGGGCGAGGCGCGCTTCGACGCCTTCACCCGCGGCCGCTACAGCACCGACGCCTCGATCTACCAGATCATGCCGGCCGGCGTGGTGCTGCCGCGCTCGGCGGCCGACATCGCCGCCACCCTGCGGATCGCGTCCGAGCACGGTGCGCCGGTGATCCTGCGCGGCGGCGGCACCTCCCAGAACGGCCAGCCGATCGGCTCGGGCCTCGTGGTCGATTGCGCGCGCCATTTCAACGGCGTGCTGGCCTACGATCCGGAGGCCGGCACGATCACGGTCGAGCCCGGCATGGTCCTGGAGCGTCTGAACGCCCGGGTGAAGGCCGATGGATGGTTCTTCCCCGTGGAGCCGTCCACGGCCACCCGCTGCACCATCGGCGGCATGGCCGGCAACAATTCCTGCGGCGCCCGCTCCCTGCGCTACGGCAAGATGAGCGACAACGTCCTCGCCCTGGAGGCGCTGCTGCACGACGGCGAAGCCTTCGGGTTCGGGCTCACCGGCAATGCCGGATCGGGGGTGACGGGCTCGGAGCGGGTTCGGGCTCTGGCCGAACGCATGCGCGCCCTCGCCGGCCGCCACCGGGACGAGATCGCTGCGCGCTACCCGAAGGTGCAGCGCCGCGTGGGCGGCTACAATCTCGATGCGCTGATCGAGGCGCGGCCCAACCTCGCGCACCTCCTGGTCGGGTCCGAGGGGACCCTCGCGGCGACCACTGCGGTCACGCTGAAGCTGTCGCGCCTCCCCGCACATCGGGTGATGGGCGTCTGCCACTTCCCGTCCTTCCGGGCCGCGATGGAGACCACGCAGCACATCGTGGCCCTGGACCCGGTGGCGGTCGAGCTGGTCGACAACAACGTCCTGGTGCTCGGGGCTGACATTCCGCTGTTCCGCACCACGCTGGCCGACATCACCCGGGGCCGGCCGAACTGCCTGCTGCTCACGGAATTCGCCGGCGACGACCGCGCCGCCCTCACCCGCGACCTGAAGCGGCTTGTCGCCTGCATGGCCGACCACGGCTATCCCGATGCGGTCGTGGAGGTCGTGGAGCCGGCCCGCCAGAAATCGGTCTGGGAGGTCCGCGAGGCCTGCCTCAACATCATGATGTCGATGAAGGGCGACGCGAAGCCGGTCTCGTTCATCGAGGATTGCGCGGTGCCGCTGGAGCATCTCGCCGATTACACGGACGCGGTCACGGAGGTCTTCACCAAGCACGGCACCCGCGGCACGTGGTACGCGCACGCCTCGGTGGGCTGCCTGCACGTGCGTCCGATCCTGAACATGAAGGACGGCGGCGACGTGCGCCGGATGCGCGCCATCGCGGAAGAGACCTCCGAACTGGTGCGCCGGTACAAGGGCTCCTATTCCGGCGAGCACGGCGACGGCATCTCGCGCTCCGAATACATCGCACCCCTGTTCGGCCCGATCCTGGCCCGGGCCTTCGAGACGGTGAAGGACGAGTTCGATCCCGAGAACCGGCTCAATCCCGGCAAGATCGTCCGGCCGTTGACCATGGACGACCGGTCGCTGTTCCGGTTCAAGCCCGACTACGCCGCGACGCAACCGGTGAAGACCGCCCTCGACTGGTCGGACTGGGGCGGCTTCGGCGCCGCCGTGGAGATGTGCAACAACAACGGCACCTGCCGGAAGCTCGTCGGCGGGGCCATGTGCCCGTCCTATCGGGTGACCCGCGAGGAGCAGCACCTGACCCGTGGCCGCGCCAATTCCCTGCGCCTGGCGATCTCGGGGCAGCTCGGCGCGGACGCCTTCACCAGCCCGGAGATGAAGCGGACCCTCGATCTCTGCGTCTCCTGCAAGGCCTGCCGCCGGGAATGCCCCACCGGCGTCGACATGGCCAAGATGAAGATCGAGTTCCTGCACCATTACCACG
Source organism: uncultured Methylobacterium sp. (assembly GCA_964242725.1). Taxonomy (GTDB): domain Bacteria; phylum Pseudomonadota; class Alphaproteobacteria; order Rhizobiales; family Beijerinckiaceae; genus Methylobacterium. The sequence continues at coordinate 21,357 of CAXTCV010000002.1, read as the reverse complement.
CCCGGCACGGGCTGCCGCTGCGCGAGCGCCTGATCGCCCTGATGCCGCTCTACGCCGGGGCCGCCGCCCGGCTCGCGCCGCTCCTCAACCTGCGCGATCGGCACCCCACGCTCGCCAGGCTGTCGGAGCGGGTGGCCGGGCTGTCGGCGAAGCGTTCGCTGCCGCGCTGGCGCCGGCCGTGGAGCGAGCAGGGCGAGGCCGCCCATCCGGGCGATGTCGCCGGGGACTTCCGCGACGTGATCCTGTTCGGCGACACCTTCAACCGCGCCTTCGAACGGGAGAACCTGGAGGCCGCCGAGCGCGTGCTGCGGGCCGCGGGCTATCGCCTGCACCGCGTTGACCCGGCGCGCGGGCGGCGTCCGCTCTGCTGCGGCCGGACCTGGCTGGCTTCGGGCCAGACCGACCGTGCCCGGCAGGAGGCGCGACGGACCCTCGACACGCTGCTGCCTTTCGTCCGGGCCGGGGCGCGGGTGGTCGGCCTGGAGCCGTCCTGCCTCCTCACCTTCCGGGATGAGTTCGCAACGCTCCTGCCCGGCGCGGACGCCGCCCTGCTGGCCCGGCAATCGCTGCTGGTCGAGGAGCTGCTGGCCGCCGATCTCGCCGCCGGGCGGATCGAGCTCCCGCTGGCGCATCAGGGGGGCCGCGTGGCCCATCTGCACGGGCATTGCCACCAGAAGTCCTTCGGCCTGATGAATTCGGTGGAGACGGTCCTGCGGGCGGTGCCCGGTCTCGACCTGCGCGTGATCGAGTCGAGCTGCTGCGGCATGGCCGGGGCCTTCGGTTACCGGCCGGAATCGATCGACACCTCCTTCGCCATGGCCGAACTGTCGCTGTTCCCGGCGCTGCGTGCGGCGGCACCGGGTGATCTCGTGGTGGCCGACGGGACGAGCTGCCGGCATCAGATCCACGACGGGCTCGGTATTCATGCGGAACATGTGGTCCGCGTTCTGGATCGAGCGCTCGTGCCTCGACACTGAATTGCCGGACACCTACACATGGTCGACAGGTCGCTCAGACCTGCCCGTGTCGGGGGACCATGAACAAGATCGAACCCGGGATCGGCATCAGCCGGCGTTATCTCCACGACGAGGTGGCGGACCGGATGCGTGAACTGATCCGGTCCGGCGAGATGGAGCCGAAGGCGCGGATCAACGAGGGCGAATTGACGGAGCGCTTCGGCATCTCGCGGACGCCGCTGCGCGAGGCGATCAAGATCCTGGCCACGGAAGGCCTCCTCGAACTCCTCCCGAACCGCGGTGCGCGGGTCGCCAGCATCTCCGACACCGAGCTGGAGGAGATGATGGAGGTGATCGCCGGCCTGGAGGCCACGGCGGGCGACTTGGCCTGCCGCACGATCGGCGATGGCGAGATCGACGCCATCGCGGTCGATCACGAGGCGATGGTGGCGGCCTGGAAGGCGGGCGACGAGGCGGGCTATTTCAGCCACAACCGCCGGATCCACGAAGCCATCATGGCGGCCAGCCGGAACGCGGTGCTGGCGAACATCTACGAGAGCCTGTCGGGCCGGATCCAGCGCTCCCGCTACTCGGCCCATCAGACCCCGGATCAATGGGCCCGCGCGGTCTCCGAGCACGAACGCATGATCGCGCTGCTCCGGACGCGGGACGGCACCGCGCTGGCGACCCTCATGCGCGAACACATCCGGGGCAAGAAGCCGGTGATCGCGGCCAATTACGGCGCGGTCGACGCGGTCTGACGGCGCCCGTCCGGACGGACACCGCGGGACTCCGACGCGCATCCGGCGCAGGCACGGCCCCGATCAAGCGGCATTCGGCGCCCGCAGACCGGCGACCAGATCGGTGAAGCGGTCACCCTGCACAAGGACGTGGTTGCGCAGGGCGTCGGCGGCCCGCGACGCGTCGCCGGCCACGATGGCGGCCACGATCGCTTCATGCTCGGCCAGGGATTGCGGCAGGCGCTGGCGCACCCGCAACTGAAGGCGTCGATACGGGGCCAGCCGGCGGTGCAGCGACAGCGCCTGGTCGGCCAGGAAGGTGTTGTGGCTCGCCCGGTAGACGACCGTGTGGAACACGTAGTTCTCGGCGTAGTAGGCCTCCGCATCCTCCTCTGCCATGGCGGCACGGCAGCCCGACAGGGCGTCCTGCAGGGCGGTGGCATCGTCGGGGGTGAAGCGCCGGGCCGCGAGCCGTCCGCACGCCGCCTCGATCTCCGCCATCGTTTCGAACATGGCGAGCAGCAGGTGCGGCTCCGGCGCACTCACGATCGCCCCCCGGCGGGGCTTCGCCTGGACGAGTCCGGTGACGGCCAGCTGCAGCAGCGCTTCCCGGATCGGCGTGCGCGAGACGCCGAACCGCGTCGCGAGCTGGTTCTCGTCGAGTCGAGCCCCGAGGGCGAGTGCCCCCGAGACGATCTCGTCCTCGATGCGCTGCTTCAGACGCTGGGCGTGGCTCATCCTCCCGTTTCCCCTCCCGAGCGGAGCAGCCGGGCTCGCAGCGGCTGCCCGGCGGACGCCGGTACACGTATGCTTTTAGATTGACAACGTATACATGGATGTTCTTCATGCATACACAGTGTCGTGTTTGTGCGACGCACAAAAACTCGCCGCGATGCTTGCGGTGCGGGAGAGCCACATGACGCCGACTCGTCGTTCGCTGATCGCGGCTACTCTTGCGGCACCTGCCATCCTGCGGTTCGGCCTGGGCTCGGCGCGGGCGGCGACCATTCTGAAGCTGTCGCACCAGTTTCCCGGCGGGACCATCGAGGACGGTGACTTCCGCGACCGCATGTGCCGGAGGTTCGCCAAGACGGTAGCCGAGCGCTCGAAGGACGCCCTTGAGGTCCAGGTCTATCCCGGCTCGTCGCTGATGAAGACGAACGCCCAGTTCGGCGCCATGCGCAAGGGCGCCCTCGACATGTCGCTGTATCCGAGCCCCTACGCCGGCGGCGAGGTTCCGGAACTCAATATCGGCCTGATGCCGGCCCTCGTGACCTCCTACGCCCAGGCGCTGTCGTGGAAGACGGCGCCGGTGGGGCGCAAGCTGGCCGAGATCCTCGACGCGAAGGGGATCGTCCTGGTCTCCTGGGTCTGGCAGGCCGGCGGCGTCGCCAGCCGGGAACGGCCCCTGGTCTCGCCGGCCGACGCCAGGGGCATGAAAGTCCGCGGCGGGTCGCGGGAGATGGACATGATGATGAAGGAGGCCGGTGCCGCCACCCTCTCCATCCCCTCCAACGAATCCTACGCGGCGATGCAGACCGGGGCGTGCGATGCGGTGATCACCTCCTCCACGAGCCTGATCTCCTTCCGCCTGGAAGAATTGTCGAAGGCGCTGACCTCGGGGCGGGAGCGGTCGTACTGGTTCATGCTGGAGCCGATCATGATGTCCAAGATCGTCTTCTCCGGTCTGCCGAAGGACCAGCAGGACCTGATCATGGCGGTGGGCGGCGAGCTCGAAGCCTTCGGGCAGGCGGGCGCCAAGGAGGACGACACCCGCGTCGAGCAGATCTTCGCCAAGGCCGGCGCCAAGGTCTCGCAGCTTGACGAGACCGCGCTCGGGCAGTGGCGCGAATTGGCCAAGACCACCGCCTGGAAGGATTATGCCGGGCGGAACGCCAACTGCGCCGAGCTGCTCAAGCTCGCGGAGCAGGTCGCGTGAGCCACAGCTTCGACGCGGCCACGGCGGGACCCGAGGCGCGCACTGCCGACACGCCGCGCGTGCCCGGCCTGCTCGGCTTGCTCGACCGCACGATGGGACTGCTGAACCGGGTCATCCTCGGGCTCGGCGGTCTCTGCCTCGTCGGCGCCTGCCTCGTGCTCACCCACAGCGTCGTCGTCCGCTACCTGCTGAAGGAGCCGACGGAATGGCAGGACGAGATGGCGGTGTTCCTGATCATCGGGGCCACCTTCCTGTCGGCTGCCGGCGTCCAGGCCAAGCGCGGACACGTGGCGATCGAGGCGCTGACCGGCCTGCTGCCGCCGGCGGTCAACCGGGTCCGCTTGTTGTTCGCCGACATGGTCAGTCTCGCCTTCTGCCTGTTCTTCGCCTGGAAGAGCTGGTCGCTCGATCACGAGGCCTGGGTCGACGGCCAGACCTCGCAATCGACCTGGGGGCCGCCGCTCTCGATCCCCTACACCCTCATGGCGGTCGGCATGAGTCTCCTGTGCCTGCAACTGGCGCTCCAGATCGCCGAGGCCCTGGCCTACGGTCCGCGGGCCGCCGGATGGGCCAAGCCCAAGATCGGTCTCGGGGCCGACATCAACCGCGACCTGCACGACGCCCCCGAGGTCGGACCGCGGGGGCCCGATCCGATGGGGCGGATTGTGCCCGCGAAGGTCGAGCGATGAGCACGGCGGCGATCGGCTTCCTGTACGCGGGCGCCACCCTCGGGGCGATGCTTTCGGGCATCCCCATCGCCTTCGCGCTGGGCTTCGTCGCCCTCGCCTTCATGGTGGCGTTCATGCCGGGCGCCTCCCTCGATACGGTGGCGCAGAACGTCTACGAGGAGATGGCCTCGATCACCCTGCTGTCGATCCCGCTCTTCATCCTCAAGGGCGCGGCGATCGGACGGTCCCGGGCGGGCCAGGATCTCTACTCGGCCATGCACGCCTGGATGCACCGCATCCCCGGCGGCCTCGGCATCGCCAACGTCTTCGCCTGCGCGCTGTTCGCCGCCATGGCGGGATCGAGCCCGGCCACCTGCTCGGCGATCGGCTCGGCGGGCATCCCGGAGATGCGCAAGCGCGGCTACTCGCCGGGCTTCGCCGCCGGGATCATCGCGGCCGGCGGCACGCTCGGGATCCTGCTGCCGCCCTCGATCACCATGATCCTGTACGCGGTCGCCTCCGAGCAGTCGCTCGGCCGCCTGTTCCTGGCCGGGATCGGGCCGGGGCTGCTGCTCGTGAGCCTGTTCGCGGCGTGGGCGATGGTCCGCTTCCGCTCGGAATACGCGGCGGCCAAGACGGCCCTGGAGCGCGGCGGCGCGGCCTCGCCGATCCTGGCGGACGACCAGTACAGCATGGCGCAACGCTTCTCGACGCTGCCCCGGGTGCTGCCCTTCGTGATCCTGCTGACCGGCGTGATGGTGGCCCTCTACGGCGGCTACGCCACGCCCTCGGAGACCGCGGGTCTCGGCGGCCTGCTGGCGCTCGCCCTGATCGCCGCGATCTACGGCGTCTGGCGGTTCCGGGACGTCAGCCCGATCCTGATCGCGACCCTGCGCGAGTCGACCATGCTGATGCTGATCATCGGCATGTCGCTGCTCTACGCCTACGTGATGAGCTACCTGCACATCTCGCAATCGGCGGCGTCCGCGATCGTGGCGATGCAGCTCTCCCCCTGGGTGCTGCTGGTGACGATCCTGGGGCTGGTGATCGTGCTCGGCTTCTTCCTGCCGCCGGTCTCGATCATCCTGATGACCGCGCCGATCATCCTGCCGCCGCTGAAGGCGGCGGGCTTCGATCTCGTGTGGTTCGGCGTGGTGATGACGATCACCATGGAGATGGGTCTGATCCACCCGCCGGTCGGGCTCAACATCTTCGTCATCAAGAACATCGCCCCGGACATCCCGCTCTCGGACATCATCTGGGGCACCCTGCCCTTCGTGGTGCTGATGGCGGTGGCGATCCTGATCCTGTGCCTCGTGCCGGGCATCGCCCTGTGGCTGCCGGACTGGCTCCTCGCCAGCACGCGTTAGCGCGACGGCCGTCCGAGAGCTGGCCCGGACGATCCGCGGCGGCCTCGATGCTGCGGATCGCAGCCGGCCTCATGACCGCGCTCGTGCATCCCGCTGTTCAGCGCCCGGTCCATGCCGGGGAGCGCTTGCCGAGGAAGGCCTCCATGCCCTCGCGAAAATCCTGGCTCATGTAGCACATCAGGATCAGGTCATCGCCCGGATGCGGCGTCCCGTCGGCGGCGGGTTCCTCCTCGGCGAGGCGGCGCAGTCCCTCCTTGGTGGCCTGCATGGTCAGCGGCGCGTGTCCGGCCAGCAGCTGCGCCAGGGTATCGACCCGCTCCGTGAGCGCCGTGCGGTCGTCGACCACCTCGCCCACGAGTCCGACCGCAAGGGCCTCCTCGGCCCCGACGAGGCGGGCGGTGAAGATGATGTCCTTCACCCGGGCCGGCCCGATCAGCCCGGAGAGCCGCTTGAGGTTGCCCAGGCTGAGGCAATTGCCCAGCGTCCGGGCGATCGGGAAGCCGAAGCGGGCGTCCCGGGTGGCGATGCGCAGATCGCAGGCCGCCGCGATGGCGGCCCCTCCCCCGGTGCAGGCCCCGGCGATCGCCGCGATGGTCGGCACGCGCAGGCGCTCGAGGGTGCCGAGCACCCGGTCCATGAAGCGCTCGTAGCCCAGCGCGTCCTCGGCGGTGGCGAAGCTGCGGAACTGGGCGATGTCGGTGCCGGCCGCGAAGGCCTTGTCGCCGGCGCCAGTGATGATCAGCGCCTTGACGGCCGGGTCCGCCGAGATCGCGTCGCAGCAGGTGATCAGGCCCTGGTACATCGCGAAGGTCATCGCGTTGCGGGCCTGGGGCCGGTTCAGCACGATCCGGGCGATGCCGGCCTCGTCCGTGGTGAACAGAAGCTCGTCGGTGGCGGGCGTGGCACTCATCGCTGATCCTCCGGGTCGCCGGCTCAAGCCACGGTCTCGCGAACCACGCCCCGGTCGATCAGGCCGTCGATCTCGGAGGCGATATAACCGGCCTCCGCCAGGATCGCCCGGGAATGCTCGCCGAGCAACGGCGCCGGGCCATGGACCCGGCCCGGGGTCTCGGAAAACTTCACCGGCAGGCCCAGTGTCTTCATCCGCCCGACCCGCGGATGATCGACCTCGACCACCATGGCGCGGGCCAGCGTCTGCGGATCCCGGTGCATGGCGTTGACGTCGAGCACCGGACCGGCCGGGACGCCGCCGGCCTCCAGGCGTGCCAGCCAGACGTCCGAGGTTTCCGCGGAAAAAATCGGCGCGAGCGTGGCGGCGAGGTCGTGGCGGTTCTCCATGCGGTCCCGGTTGAGGGCGAAGCGCGGATCCTCGGCCAAGGCCTCGGCGCCGATCGCCTTGAGGAGGCGCAGCCAGTTGGTCTGGTTAGCCGCCCCGATCGTGATCCAGCCGTCGGAGGTCTCGAAGGCCTCGTAGGGTGCATTCAGCGGGTGGGCCGAGCCCATCGGACCGGGGGCGATCCCGGTGGCCATGGCGATGGCCGACTGCCAGTAGGTGTGGGTGATTCCGGCCTCGAACAGCGAGGTATCGACCGCCTGCCCCTGCCCGGTCCGGAGCCGGCTGATGTAGGCCGCGAGCACGCCCATCGCGGCCAGGATCCCCGCGGTGATGTCGGTGACGGGCGGCCCGCACTTCATCGGCGGCCGGCCCGGCCCCTCCCCGGTCACCGACATCAGCCCGCTCATGCCCTGGGCGACGAGGTCGAATCCGGCGCGATCGGCGTAGGGCCCGGTGCGGCCGAAGCCCGAGAGCGAGCAGTAGATGAGCGTCGGAAATTCCTGCCGCAGGGTCTCGTAGCCGAGGCCGAGGCGCTCCATGGTGCCGCCGCGATAGTTCTCGAGCAGCGCGTCCGCGCCCCCGAGCAGGCGGCGCAGGATTGCGACCCCGTCCGGGTCCTTCAGGTCCAGGCTGATCCCGCGCTTGCCGCGGTTCATCATCATGTAGGCGGCGCTCTCGCCCTCCAGGGCAGGCGGGACGGTGCGGCGGGTGTCGTCGCCGTCCATCTTCTCGACCTTGATCACCTCCGCGCCCATGTCGGCGAGCATCAGCCCGCAGACCGGCCCGGCCATGATGTGCGCGAGCTCGATCACCCGCATGCCGGTGAGCGGACCGGTCCGTCCGGTATGGGATACCATCGGATCCTACTCCGCGGCCGTCACGGTCGCCGCGGGCGCGACCGGACCAGCGGCGGGCTCGGCGAATTCCCGCTCGGGATGCATCGTGAAGGCGAGACCGGCGCCCAGCAGGCAGAGGCCGATCGAACCGACGAACGGCAGGGTCCAGCTCCCCGTCAGATCGACGATGAGGCCGAACACGATCGGGGAGACGATCGCGGCCACGGCCGAGCCGGTGTTCATGAGGCCGCTCGCGGTGCCGGCATATTTCGGCGCGATGTCCATGGGCACCGACCAGATCGGCCCGATCACCAGCTCGGCGAAGAAGAAGCCCGAGGACAGGAGCAGGGCGACCAGCGTCAGGTCCCGCGTGAGGAACACGCCGGCGAGGCTCGCGGCGGCGCCCAGGAAACCGACCACGATCACCGACAGCCGGGCGAGCTTCACCTTGCCGGTACGATGCAGGATCCAGTCGCTCATCACGCCGCCGACCGTGTCGCCGATGACGCCGGCGAAGAACACGCCCGAGGCGAACAGGGCCGAGTTCTTCAGGTCGAGGCTGTAATTCTCCTTGAAGAAGCTCGGCAGCCAGCCGAGGAACAGCCACAGGGTCCAGCCGTAGCAGAAATACGTGACCGTCACCGGCAGCATGCGCCGGGTCAGGGCGCCCCAGGGCACGGATTGCTTGGCGCCGACCTTGCGGGGCGGGGGCAGCGTGTCGAGTTCCGCGCGGGTGATCGCGGGATGGTCCGAGGGATCGTCGCGGAAGTAGAGGTACCAGATCGCCACCCAGATGAAGCTGACGGCGCCGAGGATCACGAAGCTCGTCCGCCAGCCGAAGTGATAGATCAGGAAGGCGACGATCGGCGGCGCCACCGCGTTGCCCAGGCGGCTGAAGGCGTGGGTGATCCCCTGCGCGAAGCCCCGCCGGCCGGGCGCCGTCCAGTTCTGCATGGCGCGGGTGGCGGTCGGGAAGGTCGCGCCCTCGCCGAAACCCAGGAGTACCCGCGCCAGGAACAGACTGAGGACGCCGCCGACGAGGCCGGTGAGAATGGTCGCCACCGCCCAGATGACGCCGCAGGCGAGCAGCGTGCGCCGGGCGCCGAACTTGTCGCCGACCGAGCCGCCGATCACCTGGAAGATCGCGTAAGGGTACGCGAAGGCCGAGAGGATGAAGCCGAAATCGGTCTTCGACATGCCGAAATCGCGCATGATCTCGGCGCCGGCGGTCGCGATGTTCACCCGGTCCAGGTAGGTGATGAAGTACATCACGCACAGCAAGCCGAGCACGCCGTTCGTGGCGCTGATGCGCTTCGACATCGACCGTCCCTCCACAGGTGGACGCCGCGTCTCGCGGTCGCCCGGCGCCTTGGCCGTCGGGCCGGACGCTCTCTCGTAATGCATTATTCAAACGCGTTACGTCCGGGAAGGCAACGCCGAAACGTCTTCCGAGCGCGTCAATCTCCACCGAGGCACGGACAACGCAGGTGTCGCCGACCACGTGGGGCGATGTGGCATCGGCCTCGGAGCGGGTCACCGGCTACCGGGACACGTCGATAGGGCTTCGACGGGAGGGCGCATCATCCCGGTTCCCAAGGCCGGGATGATGCGCCAGCGGGGATGCTCCGGACGTGCCGGCGTCAGGCGGTTGCGGGCCTGAGCGCGCCCGACTGCGGATCGGCGACGCCGCCCAGTGCCTTGCCGCGCGGTCCGACCCAGGAGCCGACCCATTTGCGCTGCCAGAGTGCGAGACAGCCGAGCACGATCGCGGCGAAAGCGGCGTAGCCGATGAAGCCGATGGAGAACGAGCCGGTATATTGCTTGGACAGACCCATGACGTTCGGCAGGATCGCGCCGCCGAGCGCCCCGACCTCGCCGATCATCGAGCCCGCGACCGCGGTGTTGCTGGGCCAGCGCAGCGGGACCAGCTGGAACAGGGCGCCGTTGCCGGCGCCGAGCGCCGCGAAGCACAGCATGAACAGGAGCGTCGTGAGCGCGAGCGACGGCGTCGCGGTGAGCGACAGGAAGGTGGCGATCGCCGCGAGCAGGACCACCGACAGTACCGCGATCCCGCCCATCCGGTCGGCGAAATAGCCGCCGACGATCCGGATGCCGGATCCCATGAAGGCGGCCAGCATCGTCAGGCGCCCGGCCTCGACCTTCGTAACCGCGAACTGCTCGTAGAAGAAGGTCGGCAGGAAGTTCGACAGGCCGACGAAGCCTCCGAAGGTGATCACGTAGATCAGCGAGAACGCCCAGCCGTCCTTCGTGAACAGGCAGGAGATATGCTCCCTGAACGATTGATGCGCGTTGTCCGGCGGCTCCTTGGCCAGCACGATCATGACCGCCAGGGGGATCAGCATCACGACGCCCGCGAAGGCGTAGGTCGTCTGCCAGCCGTAGGCCTGCGCCAGCGGCGGGGCGAACAGAACGGCCAGCACGGTCCCGGAATTGCCGGCTCCGGCGATGCCCATGGCGAGCCCCTTATGCTCCGGCGGGAACCAGCCCGAGCCCAGCGACAGCGCCACGCCGAAGGACGCGCCGGCGATGCCGAGCAGCACGCCCATGGCGAGCACGTCGCTGTAGGACGAGACCGCGAAGTAGCCGTAGGCCATCGCCAGGATGATCACGCTCATCTCGGTGATCGCGGCGTTCTTCCGGCCGATATACTGGGCGAGCACCCCCAGGGGGAACCGCATCAGCGCCCCTGCGAGGATCGGGAGGGAGATCATGAAGCCGGTCTGGGCCGGCGAGAGCTTGAAGGTCTCGGTGATGAACGGGCCCATGGCGCCGTTCAGGACCCAGATGGCGAAGCAGAAATCGAAGTAGAGGAACGCGGCGAACAGCGTCGGGGGATGTCCCGACTTCATCACGGTCTTGAAGCTGGCCATAGCTGGTGCTCGTCTAAAATCGGCGAACCGTCACGCGGCCGCTCATGCCGGGGGATCCGGACTCACACCGTCCGCTGTCTGGAGCGCCGTTGCTCCGCTGCCGCGGCACGCGCGGCCATCTCGGCAAAGCAGCAAGCGTGCCAGACCGGACACCACCGGCGCTGCCGCCGTCCAGCGCTCGGCCGACCAACTCGGTCGGGTCCGGGTCCGGGATCACCGATGCCGCCGTTGGAGGCAGACGTGCCGTGCAAACGGGCGGAAGAGCGCGCGGCGCGAGACCAGCGCGCGTCCCGTGCCGTCCGGAACTGCGCCGAGCCAGTCTCTCCGGCGCGAATCGCGCGAGCGGTTGAGGCACAACCGCAACACCGCGGCGCAGAAAGGGTCCCGCGGTCCTCCCGGCCGCGCGTGCGCGTCGGTTCAACTTGGCGGCCGCGGAGGATATTTGCTAAGTCACGGACTGAGCCGGCCTGCATATTCGTACAGGTCTGCTCGATCGCGCGCCGCTCCGATATGCGGTGTCGCCTTCCAGGGAATCATCGCATGTCCGCCCCGATCCGCCGCCTGCTCCTGGCCGGCCTCGCCGTCATCGCGGTCGCAACGACCGCTCATGCCCAGGGCCGCGGCCCGGTCGGCGAGTCCGGCATCGACGGATTCGGTGATGACGGGCAGCTCTATCAGGACCAGAACGGCGCGCTCTATGTGCGGCGCAACGGCCGCTACCTGCCCTATACCGGGCGGGCCGACATCGCTCGCCCCGCGACCGTGCCTCCGGCGGCGCCGCCCCCCGACGCGAGCCTCGACCTGGATCCCACCGGTCCGGCCCGTCCCGGCGCCGTGCCGTCGGCCGAAGGGCTCTCGCCGCTCGAAGCCGCCAAGGCCAGGGCCGTGCTTCGGGCGCCCGACAACGAACCGATCGATTACGCGAAGGCCTACGGGCCGGTCACGGACGACGTGTATCCGGTCCAGCCGTTCAACTACAAGAAAATGAACCCCGCCTTCCTGCGCCAGGAGATCGCCTATCACGGACCCTACGAGCCCGGGACGATCATCGTCGACCCGCGCGCCCACCAGCTGACGCTGGTCCAGGAGAACGGCCGGGCGCGCCGTTACGGCGTTGGCGTGGGCAAGCAGGGCTTCGCGTGGTCCGGGAACGCGACCGTCAATTCCAAGCAGGCCTGGCCGGATTGGTACCCGCCGAAAGAGATGATCGCCCGCAGCCCGAAACTGGCGAGCGAGGTCGACAAGCTCCAGAGCGGCCTCGGCGTCGCCGGCGGCCTGCGCAATCCGCTGGGCGCGCGGGCCATGTACCTCTGGCAGGGCAACAAGGACACGCTGTTCCGGATCCACGGCACCCTGGAGCCGTTCTCGATCGGCAAGAGCGTCTCGTCGGGCTGCATCCGGATGATCAATCAGGATGCGATCGACCTGTTCAGCCGCGTGAATGTCGGCAGCAAGGTGGTCGTGCTGAACTGACGGCGCGGCCTTCGCGCCGGGGCCGGGCTTCCGGACCGCGCGTGAATCCGTGTTCACGATCTGGCGTCGTGGTCCCCTGCGCCGAGCCGGATCGCGGTGCGGCGGCGCGGCGCCTCAGCTCAGCCCGCGTCGATGCTCGCCGAGGATCCGGCGGACGGTGCCGGCCTCCGAGCGGTAGACCACCGTCTCGGTCTGGATCCGGTCGGGCTGGAACCGGACACCCCGCAGGAGCGCGCCGTCGGTGACCCCCGTGGCGGCCACGATCACGTCGCCGCTCGCGAGGTCGGTGAGGTCGTATTTCCGGTCGCCATCTTCGATGCCCATCTCGGCCGCCCGGCGACGGCGCTCCGCCGTGTCGAGGATCAGCCGGCCCTGCATCTGGCCGCCGATGCACCGCATCGCCGCGGCGGCGAGGACCCCCTCCGGCGCCGCGCCGATCCCGAGATAGAGATCGATGCCGGTCTCCCTGGGACTCGCCGTGAAGATGATGCCGGCGATGTCGCCGTCCGAGATCAGCCGAACCGCGGCGCCTGCCGCCCGCACCTCGGCCACCAGCGCCGCGTGACGGGGCCGGTCCAGGATCAGCGCGGTGATCTGCTGCGGCTCGACGCCCTTGGCCCGGGCCAGTGCCATGACGTTGTCGGTGGCGCTCGCATCCAGATCGACGAGGCCGGGGGGATAGCCCGGACCGATGGCGATCTTCTGCATGTAGACGTCCGGGGCCGCGAGCAGGGAGCCGCGCTCGGCCATCGCCATCACCGCGATGGCGCCGGGCATGTCCTTCGCGCAGAGCGTCGTGCCTTCAAGGGGATCGACGGCGATGTCCACCTCGGGCCCCTCACCCCGCCCGAGCTGCTCGCCGATGAACAGCATCGGCGCCTGATCGCGCTCGCCCTCCCCGATGACCACGGTGCCGCGAATGGGAAGGCCGTTCAGCTCATCGCGCATGGCATCGACGGCCGCTTGGTCGGCGGCCTTCTCGTCACCCTTGCCGCGCAGGCGCGCGGCCGCGATGGCGGCGCGTTCCGTGACGCGGGCGAGTTCGAGGGCGAGCGTGCGCGGAACCCCGCGCGAGACGGACTTTGGTGCATCAGCCATCGTTTCCTGCCTCTGTCCGGCCCGATCTTGAAGTCGGATGCCGGTTTAATGCCGTCGCGCGGCAGACGTTCAGCCTAAGGTTCGCGCACGGACACCGGAAAAACCGTCGTACGGCAGGATCGCCGGCGGCCCAAGGCCGGGTCGGGATCATGCGTGCAGCACCGGTCCGCGCTGGGGGCAGCGGGATCGCGGAGCCGCGCGGTGCCGTTATTCACGCTCGATCCGGATCACCTGCGGCGGCTCGGCCAGCAGCCCGTCCGCGTCGATGGCATCCAATGCCGCACGGATATTGCCCTCCGTCGCCGCATAGGTGATCAGGACCAGCGGCACCGGCCGGCCCGAGCGCCCGCGGGGATCCGTGCCGGCCCCCTCGGTCCGGCGCTGCAGGATGCTCTCCAGGGAGATCTCCCGCTCGGCCATCCGCTGGGCGACACCGGCGGCGACGCCCGGTCGGTCGTGCACCGTGAGGCGGATGTAGTAACCGCCCTCGTGCCGCTGCATCTCGACGCGCTCGCTGGGCCGCATCGTGACGGCGGCGATGCCGAAGGTCGGGCGCACGATGCCGCGCGCCACGTCGGCGATGTCGGCCACCACGGCGGAGGCCGTCGCCGCACCGCCGGCACCGGGACCGATCAGGGTCAATTCACCGACCGCATCCGCGTCGATGGTGACCGCGTTGGTGACGCCCATGACCTGCGCGATCGCCGAGGATTTCGGCACCATCGTGGGATGCACCCGCTGCTCGATCCCCGCCTCGGTGGCCTGCGCCACGCCGAGCAGCTTGATCCGGTAGCCGAGTTCGTCCGCCATGCGCAGGTCGAGGGGCTGGACGCGGGAGATCCCCTCCACCGAGACGCCCTCGGCGTCGAGAGCGGTGCCGAAGGCGAGGCTGGTCAGGATCGCGAGCTTGTGGGCGGTGTCGAAGCCCTCGACGTCGAAGGTCGGATCCGCCTCGGCATAGCCGAGCGCCTGCGCGTCCTTGAGGCACGCCTCGAAGGTCAGACCCTCGCGCTCCATCCGGCTGAGGATGTAGTTGCAGGTGCCGTTGAGGATCCCGTAGACGCGCGCGATCGTGTTGCCGGGCAGCCCCTCGCGCAGGGTCTTGATCACCGGGATGCCCCCGGCCACCGCCGCCTCGAAGGCGAGGGCGACGCCCCTTTCCTCGGCGAGGGCTGCCAGATCCGCACCGTGGTGGGCGAGCAGGGCCTTGTTGGCGGTCACCACCGGCTTGCCGGCCTGAAGAGCCGCCTCGACCACCGCCTTGGCGGCGCCGCCGGATCCGCCGATCAGCTCGACCACGCAGTCCACGGTGTCCGAACGCGCGAGCGCGACCGGATCGTCGAACCAGTCGATGCCCGTCAGATCGAGGCCGCGGTCGCGGCTGCGGTCGCGCGACGAGACCGCCGCGACGCGGAGGTCGAGGCCCGAAGCGGTCAGCGCCGCCCGGCGGCGTTCGACCATCTGGACCACGGACGCACCGACGGTGCCGAGCCCGGCGATCCCGAGGCGAAAGCTCACTGTCATGACCCCTTCCGTGCCCGGGCGGCCCTGACGGTCGGCGCGCCCGATGCGGCGCAGTTCTGCAAGAATTCCGTCCCGGCTGCAAGGAAACGGCCCGGATGCCGAGGCGGGCTCATCCAGCCGGGTCGCGATGCCGGATCGCGGTCGCCACCAGGGCGCAGAGCACCGCCGCATCGCGGAGATGCCAGGGCCTTCGCGTCCCGAACGGCAGCGCCCTGCAGCTGGCCTGGTCGGCCGTGCGCGCGGCGAACGAGATCAGGCACAGCACGCCGATCCCGGTGAGGCGCCGTCCGGTGCCGACGAAGCGCGCCTCCGGCCGCCCGACGGTCACGGCGGCCATGCCGAACAGCGTCAGCAAGGCCGTCAGACAGTCGATCGAACCGTCGGTCAGCCGCGCGACGTCCTGCCCGGTCAGGCCCTCGCGCATGGATGTGAGGGCGAAGCCGAGCAGCGCGAATCCCACGGTCGCCGCGACGACGCGGACCGGCGTGGGCCGCACAGACCGGCGCAGCGCCCATGCGGGATACGCGTCGATGAACAGCGCGATCGGGTTCACGTCGGCGACCATCGCCCGGCAGACCGCCAGCGTGTAGAACAGGAAGGAGCCGATCCCGACCGATGCGCTCAGCGCGGCCAGGGCGAACGCGGCGCGGTCCGCGGGCTCGGGTCTCCCCGCGCGCCATCCCGCCGCGACGGGGCGGCCAGGAGGAAGCCGGCATGGGACAGGGCGTCGACGGGCTCGACCCAGAACCCGGCCTCGGTCCGCTCGCGAAAGGCCCGCACCGGCTCGAACCAAGCCGTCTGGAGACCTTCGCGCCTCGTCCCGAAAGGTGGCCGCCGGCTTTCGGAGGACGACGATGCGAAGCGAAAGCGTAGCGCGTCGTGCCGTTTCCGCCGTCCGGCGCGATGCGCTGGATCCCCGACCTTGCGCCAGGATGGCCTTGCCAGGGCGCGGCGAAGCGCGGATGACGGCGCGGCGGCGCGACCGGAAGCGAGGCGATGCGGATCACGACCTGGAACGTCAATTCGGTCAAGCAGCGCTTGCCCCATCTGCTGGCGTTCCTGGACGAGGCCCGGCCCGACGCACTCTGCCTGCAGGAGCTGAAATGCCAGGACGCGGCGTTCCCGCGCGCCGAGGTCGAGGCCGCGGGCTATACGGTCGAGACGCTGGGCCAGAAGGCCTATAACGGCGTCGCCCTGCTGGTCCGCGCCCCCCTGACGATGAGCGAGATCCGGCGCGGGCTGCCGGGCGACGCAGCCGACGAACAGGCCCGCTACATCGAGGCGCTGGTCTCCGGCCCCGATACCGAGCCGGTGCGGGTGGCGTCGATCTACCTGCCGAACGGCAACCCGGTGGACAGCCCGAAATACCCGTACAAGCTCGCCTTCCTGGAACGGCTGCAGCGCCACGCACGCGCGCTCATGGCCGACGAGATCGCGGTGGTGCTGGCGGGCGACTACAACGTCATCCCGGAACCCGCCGACGCCGCCGACCCGGAGGCGTGGCGGTCCGACGCGCTGTTCCGTCCCGAGAGCCGCATGGCGTTCCGGGCGCTGCTGGCCGAGGGCTATACCGACGGTCTGCGCGCCTGCGATCCGCGCGACGGGCTCTACACCTTCTGGGACTATCAGGCGGGCTGCTGGCCGCGGAACTTCGGCATCCGCATCGACCACCTGCTGCTCTCGCCGCAGGCCGCCGACCGGCTGATCTCGGCCTCGGTGCAGAAGCATCTCCGGGGGCTCGACAAACCCTCCGACCATGTGCCGGTGACGGTGGAGCTGTCGGCAGGCTGAGGATCCGCCCTACCTCCACTCCACGGCCGCGCGGATCGCGATCCGGCGGTCCTGTCACCCACGGAGTCACGATGATCGTCTACGGTACCGGCTACTCGCCTTTCGTCCGCAAGATCCTGGTCGCGCTATCCGAGAAGAACGTGCCCTACGAGCACAGGCCGGTGATGTTCCACGCGCCGGACCCGGATTTCCAGGCGGCGAGCCCGCTGGGCAAGATTCCGGCGATCGAGGATGGCGGCTTCAGGCTGGCGGATTCCTCGGCGATCCTCTGGTACCTCGAGCGCAAGCATCCGAGCCCGGCCCTTGTCCCGGCCGATCCGCAGGCGCTCGGCCGCGCGGTCTGGTTCGACAAGTTCGGCGACACCGAATTGTTCGGACCGCTGATCGTGCCGTTCGTCGAGCGGGTCCTGAAACCCAACATGATGGGCAAGCCCACCGACGCGGCCGCCGTGACCAAGGCCCTCGACACCGACCTGCCGCCGCTGTTCGATTACCTGGAGCGGCAGATCGCGGGGTCATACCTCGTCGGCGACGCGTTCGGCATCGCCGACATCTCGATCGCAACGGGCTTCTACAATTTCCACGTGGCCGAGGCACAGATCGATGCCGGCCGCTGGCCCAAGCTCTCGGCCTACATCGCCGAGATCCTGGCGCGGCCGTCGTTCAAGGCCGCGCAGGACGCCAGGAAAGGCTGAGCCCGGCCGCTGGCGGGGCCTGACGCTGTCTCTCGGAGGCAGCGGCAGGCCCTTGATCAACCCCGCTTCAGCGCCGCTTGCGGATCGAGCCCACGGTCTGGAGTTGGGTCTGCGCCTCGGTGCGGTCGTCCTCGTTGGCGGCCGCCCAGTTCTTGTCGTAGAGCGCGATGATCCAGTCGTCCTTGCGGCCCTCCGCGCCCTCGCGCGCGAGGGAGAGCCACATCAGGCCCTTCACCCGCTGGATCGGCACGCCGCCGAGACCGTTCATCAGCATGTCGCCGAGCAGCGCCTGGGCGGGGTGATGTCCCTTCTCGGCGGCGAGGTTGAACCAGCGCGCCGCCTGCCGGGGATCGGACTCGACGCCGGTGCCGTCGAGATAGAGCCGGGCGAGATTGTACTGCGCGTTGGGGTCGCCGTAATAGGACGCCGCGTAGTTGAACATGTCGTAGGCGCGCTCGGGGTTCGGGCGCACGTAGGTGCCCTTGATCCCTTCCAGGAAGTAGGTGCCGAGCGCCGTGAACGCGCTGCCCAGCACCGCGGAATTCTGCGGATCGGGCCCGTCATCGGTGCTGGCATCGGCGATCCGGGAGAAGAACTCGAACGCCTTCAGGTCGTCATGGGGCACGCCGTCGCCCTCGGCATACATGCGGCCGAGCTTCCACAAGGCGAGGGCGTGGCCCTGGCCGGCGGCGTATTCGAGGGCGCGGGCCGCCCCCTGCTTGTCGCCGGCATTGTACTCGCGGACACCGGCCCGGAGCGCGTCCTTGGCCGAGCGATAGCTCCTGTCCGCGACCGGCACCGGGACCGGCACGCGGACATTGGCGTCGAGCGCGCGGGGCGCGTCGGTCGGCAGGGCCAGCAGGGCCAGGGCCCAGGCCGCGAGGGCGGCCCTGCCGAGAGACCGGAACCGACCGGGATTGGCCCCGGCCGGCGCCCTGCGCCGGCTGAGGTCAGTCCTAGACGTCCGCATAGCTCTGCGTCTCCTCGGCCCCGCCGGGGTGCGTGACGGCGCCGTACAGCGCGGGGCCGACCCCCTGCGCGTATTTCCACAGGTAGCCGGAGGTCGCGGTGTTGGCGCGCGGCGCCCAAGCCTTGCGGCGCTCGGCGAGCTCCTCGTCCGACACGGCGACGCTGAGCGTGCCCTGGATCGCGTCGAGGGTGATGATGTCGCCGTCGCGGATCAGGCCGATCGGGCCGCCCACCGCCGCCTCGGGCCCGACATGGCCGACGCAGAAGCCCCGAGTCGCGCCGGAGAAGCGACCGTCCGTGATCAGCGCAACCTTGTCGCCCATGCCCTGGCCGTAGAGCGCCGCGGTGGTCGACAGCATCTCGCGCATGCCGGGGCCGCCGCGGGGGCCCTCGTAGCGGATGACGAGAACGTCGCCCTCCTTGTAGGTGCGCGACTGCACCGCCTCGAAACAGGCCTCCTCGCCGTCGAAGACCCGGGCCGGGCCGGTGAAGACCTGGCTTGAAGCCGGCATGCCGGCGACCTTCACGATCGCGCCTTCGGGGGCAAGGTTGCCCTTGAGGCCGACGACGCCGCCGGTCGGTGTGATCGGACGGTTGGCCGGGTAGACCACGTCCTGGTCCGGGTTCCAGGTCACCCGGTCCATGTTCTCCGCGATGGTCCGGCCGGTGACCGTCAGGCAGTCGCCGTGCATGAAGCCGTGGTCGAGCAGCGTCTTCATCAGCAGCGGGATGCCACCGACCTCGAACATATCCTTGGCGACGTAGCGACCGCCCGGCTTGAGATCGGCGATGTAGGGCGTCCGGCGGAAGATCTCGGCGACGTCGAACAGGGTGAACGCGATGCCGCATTCATGGGCGATCGCCGGCAGGTGGAGCGCGGCGTTGGTCGAACCGCCGGAGGCCGCCACCACGGTGGCTGCGTTCTCCAGAGCCTTGCGGGTGACGATGTCGCGCGGGCGGATCTGCTTGGCCAGCAGCTCCATCACCTTCTCGCCAGCGGTGGCGCAGAACTTGTCCCGGATCTCGTAGGGCGCGGGGGCGCCGGCCGAGTAGGGCAGCGCCAGGCCGATCGCCTCGGAGACGGTCGCCATGGTGTTGGCGGTGAACTGCGCGCCGCAGGCCCCGGCCGACGGGCAGGCGACCTGCTCCAGCTCGTCGAGGTCCTCCAGGCTCATGTCGCCGACCGCGACCTTGCCGACGGCCTCGAACAGATCCTGGACGGTCACGGGCTTGCCGCGGAACGAGCCCGGCAGGATCGAGCCGCCGTAGATGAAGATCGACGGCACGTTGAGGCGCACCATCGCCATCATCATCCCGGGCAGGGACTTGTCGCATCCGGCCAGCCCCACCAGCGCATCGTAGGCGTGGCCGCGCATCGTCAGCTCGACCGAGTCGGCGATGACCTCGCGGGACGGCAGCGAGGCGCGCATGCCGCCATGGCCCATGGCGATGCCGTCGGTGACCGTGATGGTGCAGAACTCGCGCGGGGTGCCGTGGGCGGCGGCGACGCCCTTCTTCACCGCCTGGGCCTGGCGCATCAGCGAGATGTTGCAGGGCGCGGCCTCGTTCCAGCAGGAGGCGACGCCCACCAGCGGCTGGTGGATCTGCTCCCGGGTCAGACCCATGGCGTAGAGATAGGAGCGGTGCGGCGCGCGGTCGGGCCCTTCGGTGACGTGGCGGCTCGGCAGCTTCGACTTGTCGTTCAAACGCGTCACCATGCCCTCAGACCAAGCCTTCGCGCAGCCAGTCCCGAGGATGCGATGGACCGCGGCGCGTCGCCTTTCGCGATGCGCCCGGCCGGCCTTCCGCGTGCTCGGGAAATAATCGTTTCTGATCGGTAAAGCGTTGTCGAGATTGCCCTTTACCGCGGAGGTTGAGGTGGGCCCGGACTATGGCGGGATCGCGGCGTTTACGGGCAGGTCTCGCGGCGGACCCGGGATCGTTTTACGGTGTTGCGACCTCGCCACAGCCACGCTTGAGGGCAATCCGGAAGACAACGAAAGATCAGGGATCGCTGCAGGCGAGCCGCGCCGGACGGCGTCAATCCAGGATCACGCGGCGTCACATACGACACCGCCCCACGTCGACCGGACGGTGGACCGCGACACGGCTCCGGTCGGCCCGATATCCGGTCGCCAAACGCTCAAGCCGGGGTGTCGGGCAACTCCGGCAACGATGGTGCCTCGCGCCCGGCGATGAGCACGCGGTCACTCTCGTCCTTCAGCGTCACCCCGGTCAGACCGAGGCGGAGCGCGCATCCGAGCAGCCAGTCGAGCTTGAGCGCGGCACGGTCGGGCGTCAGGCCCGCGGCCCGCACGTTCGAGAGGCAGTTCCGCTCGGCATCCGAGCGGCCGATCCGGGGGCCGAAGGTGAGGTAGATCCCCAGGCTGTCGGGGGATGACAGTCCCGGCCGCTCGCCGATCAGCACGGCGACGGCGCGGGCGTTGAGGGCGCCGCCGATCGCGTCGCCCAGCGCCACCCGGGCCTGCCGGGCGACCACGACGGGCGAAAGCGCCCATCCGGCCTTCTCGGCATAGGGTTTGAACGCAGCCAGGACCGGGACGGCGTTCTCGTGGACGGCGCGGGCCGACAGGCCGTCGGCGACGACGATCGCGAGATCGAACGATCCGGCCCGGCTCCCAAGGGTGGCGCAATCTTCCTCCGCGAGCCTCCGGCCGAGATCCGGCCTGCGCAGGTAGGTCGCGCGATCCGGCGCCTGGGAGGCGACCGGCAGGGCGGTGAAACCGAGATCCGTGATCTTGCCGAGAAGCTCTTCCGCCTCGAGGGGCGTGTGAACGGCGTCGCGGGCCTGCGCATGGTCGAGACCGAAGCGCAAAATCTCCCGGGTCGGCAGCCCGCTGCCCGCCCGGCCGAGGCCGATCCGGGCCGGCGTCAGGCCGGCGAGCCGAGCCCAGATCGCGCCGTTGTCGCTCACGCTGCGAGGTCCGGCGCCGCGGCCAAGAGCGGGGTCTCGGCGCCCTGGATCAACGCGCCGGCGCCATCGGTGAGGCCGATCTCCTGCAACCAGGCCTCGAATTCCGGGGCGCGCTTCAGCCCGAGCACCTCGCGCAGGTAGAGGGAATCGTGGAACGACGTGGATTGGTAGTTGA
>CAXTCV010000001.1:0-71874 GCA_964242725.1 uncultured Methylobacterium sp. | reverse complement strand
ACTGGGCCCGCACCACCGTGGTGCCGCTGTTCGTGCTCCAGGCGACCAAGCCGCGGGCCCGCAACCCGCGCGGCGTCAGCGTGCAGGAACTGTTCGTCACGCCCCCCGAGAGCGTGCGCGTCTGGCCGGGCTCCCCGCACGCGACCTGGCCCTGGACCCCGATCTTCGGCTTCATCGACCGGATCCTCCAGCTCGTCGAGGATCGGATGCCGCGCAAGAGCCGGCAGCGCGCCATGGAGAAGGCCCGGGCCTGGGTCAGCGAGCGCCTGAACGGCGAGGACGGCCTCGGCGCGATCTTCCCGGCCATGGTCAATTCGGTGCTGATGTACGAGGTGATGGGTTACCGGCCCGATCACCCGCAGGTCCGCGTCGCCTGCGACGCCATCGAGAAGCTCGTCGTCGAGAAGGCCGAGGAGGCCTATGTCCAGCCCTGCGTCTCGCCGGTCTGGGACACGGCGCTGGCGAGCCACGCCCTCCTGGAGGCCGGTGGCCCCGAGGCCGAAGCCAAGGCCCGCGCCGGGCTCGACTGGCTGAAGCCCCGCCAAGTGCTCGACATCGTCGGCGACTGGGCGGCGCGCAAGCCGAAGGTCCGGCCGGGGGGCTGGGCGTTCCAGTACGCCAATCCCCACTACCCCGACCTCGACGACACCGCCGTAGTGGTGATGGCCATGGACCGGGCGATGCACCAGCACGGGCTGGTGGCCGGCATGCCGGACTACACGGCCGCGATCGCCCGCGCCCGGGAATGGGTCGAGGGGCTGCAATCGGAGGACGGTGGCTGGGCGGCGTTCGACGCCGACAACAACCACATGTATCTCAACCACATCCCGTTCTCGGATCACGGTGCGCTGCTCGATCCGCCGACCGCGGACGTAACCGCCCGCGTCGTCGGCATGCTGGCCCAGCTCGGCGAGACCCGGGAGACCTCCCGGGCGCTGGACCGCGGCGTGAACTACCTCCTGAACGACCAGGAGGAGGACGGCTCCTGGTACGGCCGCTGGGGCATGAACTTCATCTACGGCACGTGGTCGGTGCTCTGTGCCCTCAACGCGGCGGGTGTCGACCCGGCCGATCCGCGGATCCAGCGGGCGGTCTCGTGGCTGATCCGCATCCAGAACCCGGATGGCGGCTGGGGTGAGGACGCCAATTCCTACAAGATCGACCCGGCGTTCGAAGCCGGGTCCTCCACCGCGTCGCAGACCGCCTGGGCCCTGCTGGCCCTGATGGCGGCCGGCGCGGTCGACGATCCGGCGGTGACCCGGGGCATCAACTTCCTTACCCGGACGCAGGGCGCCGACGGGTTCTGGAAGGAGGAGCGCTACACCGCTACTGGCTTCCCGCGGGTGTTCTACCTGCGGTATCATGGCTACCCGAAGTTCTTCCCGCTCTGGGCGATGGCGCGCTACCGCAACCTCAAGCGCACCAACAGCCGGCGCGTGCAGTTCGGCATGTGACACGAAGGGGCCGGCGTGAAGCCCGGCCCCATCTCGCCGGATCGCCGCGCGTTCGACCGACCCGGTGACCGACCCGCGAGCCCCGGTATCCGCCACGTGGCCTCCTCAGACAGCGATCCTGCGGGATCGGGCGAGCCCCGCCCCGCATTGGATCCGAGGCCGGAATCGGCACCGCGCCGGTCGCGCCTGCTTGCGGACCTCGCCGGACTCGTCCACCAGCGCGCCATGATCGATCCCGCCGCCCCCGTCCTGGCCGTCACCGGCCTCGCCCGTGAGCGCCGCATGGCCGCTGGGCAGGGGGTCGAGGCGGTGGGCGCCGGCGGCAACCCGCACCGCCTGCGCCACCTCCTCGACGCGCGTGTTCCGCCCGGATGTCGGGCCGTGGTGAGCTTCGGCATCGCAGGGGGGCTCGATCCGTCGCTGAAGCCCGGCGATGTGGTGGTGGGCACCGGCGTGGTCGGCGAGGAGGGCCGCCGGGCCGCCGATCTCGACCTCTCCGCCGCGTTCCTCAACATCCTGTCCGGGATCGGACCCCGGGTCATCCCGGCGGATCTCGCCGGGGTCGATACGGCGATCCTCGCCGTCGACGGCAAGACGGCGCTGCGGGCCGCCACCGGCGCGGCAGCCGTGGACATGGAATCGCACGTGGCCGCGGCCTTTGCCGGCCGGCACGGCCTGCCTTTCGCCGCCCTGCGGGTGATCTGCGACCCCGCCGGTCAGGCGCTGCCGGCCTTCGCGGCGGAAGCGCTGACGGCGGACGGCGAACCCGACATCGCCGCGGTGTTCTTCGCCTTTGCCCGGGGACGGGCGCGGATCGGCGACCTGATGCGCCTCGCGCGGGACTCCAACGCGGCCTTCGCGGCGCTCGGTCGCTGCCGCGCCCGGCTTGGGCCGGGGCTGGGCGTCCCGACGGCAGAAGGCTGAGACGCTCCGGACCCGCCGGCCCTGCGAGCGGTGCGACCAGACCCACGCTCGCGATGCTGGGTACGCAGCGATCCACGAAAAAGCGCCGGCCTGTTCGGCCGGCGCCCGTCGGAGGTCACCACGAGACGGCGCGGGGCCGAAGCCCCGCGCCGGGAGGACCCGGCCTCAGCCGGCCTTCTTGCCGAGCGAGACCGCCACGAAGCGGGTCTGCCCCTTGCTGCTCTTCACCCGCATCAGGACGGCCTTGCGTCCGTTCGACTCGGCCGCCCGGATCTGCGCGGCCACGTCCGCGGGGCGCGTCACGCTCTGGCCGCCGACGTCGAGGATCAGGTCGCCCGCCTCGATGCCCTTGGCGGCCGCCGGTCCGTCGGGATCGACCTGGACCACGGCGACGCCCTGATCGGACAGGCCGACTTCGCTCGCCGGCGCGAGCTGGAGGCCGAGCCGCGGCTGGCCGTTGGCCGAATCGTCATCGCCGCGGCTCGCCACCTTGGTGCCGTCGGTGGGCATGGCACCGAGCGTCACCGTCGCGATGTCGGACTTTCCGCCGCGCAGGTAGCCGAGCTCGACCTTGGCACCGGGCTTCATGCCGGCGATCTTGCGCGACAGCTCGCGGGCGCTGTCCACCGTATCGCCGTTGACCTTCTCGATCACGTCGCCGGCCTTGAGCCCAGCCTGGGCGGCCGGGGTGCCGTTCTCGGCGTGGTCGACCAGCGCGCCCTTGGCCTTGTCGAGGCCCAGACCCTCGGCGATGTCCTGCGTCACCGGCTGGATCTGGACGCCCAGGTAGCCGCGGGCGACCTTGCCGTCGGTCCGGAGCTGATCGACCACCGCCTGGACGGTCTCGGCCGGGATCGCGAAGGCCAGGCCGACGCTGCCGCCCGACGGGGACGCGATGGCGGTGTTCATGCCGACCACCTCACCGTTGACGTTGAAGGTCGGGCCGCCCGAATTGCCCTTGTTGATCGGGGCGTCGATCTGCAGAAAGTCGTCGTACGGGCCGGCGCCGATGTCGCGGCCGCGGGCCGAGACGATGCCGGCGGTCACGGTACCGCCGAGGCCGAACGGGTTGCCGATCGCCACGACCCAGTCGCCGACCTGCGGGGCGGCCTTGCCGAACTGGACGTACGGAAAGTTCGAGCCCTCGTTGATCTTCAGGAGCGCGACGTCGGTCTTCGAGTCCTTGCCGATCACCTTCGCATCGAGGGTCCGGCCGTCATCAAGGGTCACCTGCACGGTCTTGGCGTGATCGACCACGTGGTTGTTGGTGACGACATAGCCGTCGGCCGAGATGATGAAGCCTGAGCCGACCGCGCCGCGCGGACCCTGGTGCTGGGGCTGCATGCCCCCGGGACCATTCTGGCCGAAACGCTTGAAGAACTCGCGCAGCTGCGGCGGCACGTTCTCCAGGTTGCGCCCCTGCCCCTGGCCGGGCCCCTGGCCGTCCTCGTCGTCGCCGCTCGCCGAGTCATCGAGCTTGACCTTCACCGAGACCACGCCCGGCTTCACCTTGTTGACGATGCCGGCAAAGGAGCCGGGCGGATGCTCGGGGGCCTCGATCGGCGTCTTCGGCAAGGCCTGCGCGTAGGCGGGGGTGACGGACGGCAGGGCGACGCTGCCGAGGGCACCGCCGGCGATCAGAGCTGCGGCGGCCACGGAGGCGAGGGCGCGGCGCGAGGTGCGGCCTGCGGGACGGGTCTCGGTCATAGGGGGTCTCAACCTCTGGGGACTGATCGGGACGACGCCGGGTCACGCGGCGGTCGATCGGATCGGTCTAGAGGGCGGCCCCTGACCCGGGTGTGGCGGTCAAATTACGGTTTGGACATGTGCGGGGCACCGGCGCGATGCGTGAGTCCGACACTGGAAAAATCCGAGGTCTATGCCGCTCGTGACCTGCGCGATGTTCGTATCGAGGATGATCACGGTTCAGAGCGTCGGCGCGTTCCAGCTCCGGCGTTCGGATCGCTCCCGCCCAGCTGGATCATGCGCCGGGACGCCTCACGCTGGCTCAGCGCGCGCAGAGCCTCACGGACGATCCCCGCCTCGTCCGTCATCAAGGTCTAAGGCTGTGCCTTGGCCATCAGATCATCGTCGGGGTTGAGCGTCGTACGCACAACGTTCGTCACCGCACGGCATCAACAACACCATCGTGTGATGCGGTCATCCATGCCTCGTTGCGCGCGTCGACACCCCGGCGGTGAGCCGCCACACGGTCGGCCGGCGAGGGATGTCGACGCAGGGACCGTTCCTGGTCCGATCGTGGCGATCAATCCCCGCTCAACCGTGCCAGCGCCTCCTCGATCTTCGTGAGCCGCGCGGCCTCGGCCTCCCGGCGCTCGCGGTTCTCCTCGATGATCTCCTCGGGGGCGCGGGCGACGAAATCGGCGTTGCCGAGCTTGGCGTCGATCTTCTTGATCTCACCCTGCGCCTTGCCCTGCTCCTTCCTCAGGCGGGCGACCTCGGCGGCGAGGTCGACGATGCCTTCCAGCGGCAGCGCCGCGACGCTGCCGCGGACCAGCAGCTGCACCGAATTCCGCGGCGGGCCGTCCGCGAAGGCGATCTCCGACAGCCGCGCCAGGCGCAGCAGCGTGTCCCGCCAGGCCTCGACCCGCCCCCGGACCTCGGGGGAGGCACCGACCATCACCAAGGGGATCTGCGCGGCGGCCGGGACATTGGTCTCCGAACGCGCCGACCGGACCTGGCTGACCAGCTCGACCACGAAGCCGACCTCGGCCTCGGCGGCCGCGTCGGCGAGGCCGCCGAGCTCCGGCCAGGCGGTGACGGCGAGGAGCCCACGGTCGGTCAGGGCCGCCCCCTTGATCGCCCACAGCTCCTCCGTGAGGAACGGCATGAACGGGTGCAGGAGCTTGGCGACCTGATCGATCAGGAACGCCACGCTCGCCTGCGTCTCGGCCCGGACGGCCGGATCGACGCCCTCGCCCTGCAGCACGGGCTTGGCCAGCTCCAGATACCAGTCACAGAAGACGTTCCAGACGAAGCGGTAGGCGGCGCCCGCCGCATCGTTGAACCGGTAGGCCTCCAGAGCCGCCGTCACCTCGTCCACCGCCCGGGCGGCCTCGGTGAGCGCCCAGCGGTTGATCGCCCCGGTTGCCGTCCGTGGGTCGAAGGCCGGATCGAGACGGCAACCGTTCAGCTCGGCGAAGCGCGCGGCGTTCCAGAGCTTGGTCGCGAAGTTGCGGTAGTCTTTGACCCGGTCCTCCGACAGCTTGATGTCGCGGCCCTGGACGGCCAGCGCGCACAGCGTGAAGCGCAGGGCATCCGCCCCCATCTTCTCGATCAGCTCCAGGGGATCGACGACGTTGCCCTTCGACTTCGACATCTTGGCGCCGGAGGCGTCGCGCACCAGGGTGTGCAGGTAGACCGTGTCGAACGGCGCCCGGTCGGTGAGGTGCAGGCCCATCATCATCATCCGGGCGACCCAGAAGAACAGGATGTCCTTGCCGGTCACCAGCGTGTTGGTCGGGTAGTAGCGCGCGAGTTCCGGGGTCGGATCCGGCCAGCCGAGCGTCGAGAACGGCCAGAGCGCCGAGGAGAACCACGTGTCGAGGACGTCCTCGTCGCGGTTCAGCGTCACCGGCCGGCCGTGCTTCGCCTCGGCCTGGGCCAGGGCCTCGGCCTCGCTCTCGGCCACGAAGACGCCGCCCGCGTGGTCGTACCAGACCGGGATCTGGTGGCCCCACCAGAGCTGGCGCGAGATGCACCAGGGCTCGATGTTGGTGAGCCACTGGAAGAAGATCTTTTCGTAGTTCTCCGGCACGAACTTCGTCTGCCCGTCGCGGACCGCCTGGAGGGCGCGCTCGGCCAGCGGCTTGACGTTCACGTACCATTGGTCGGTGAGATAGGGCTCGATCACCACGCCCGAGCGATCGCCGTGGGGCACCGCATGGGTGTTCGGCTCGATCAGGCGCAGGCGCTCGCGCGCCTCCATCAGGGCGACGACCGCCTTGCGGGCCTGCGCCCGGTCGAGGCCGTGGAGCGCCAGGGCCTCCGGCTCGGGCGAGGTCCCGTCGAGGAAGGCGGCGTTGCCGTCGAGCAGCATCCGCCCCTCGGGGTCGAGCACGTTGATCAGGCCGAGCCCGTGGCGCCGGCCGACTTCGAAATCGTTGAAGTCGTGGGCCGGGGTGATCTTGACCGCGCCGGTGCCCTTCTCCGGGTCGGAATACTCGTCGGCCACGATCGGGATCAGGCGACCGACCAGGGGCAGGCGCACGCGCTGGCCGACCAGCGCCGCGTAGCGCGCGTCCCCGGGATGGACCGCGACGCCGGTATCGCCCAGCATCGTCTCCGGACGCGTGGTCGCCACCGTGAGGATGGCACCGGTCTCGCTGCCGGTCTCATCGACCACGGGATAGTCGAAGTGCCAGAGATGGCCCTTCACCTCGACCTGCTGGACCTCCAGGTCCGAGATCGCGGTCTGGAACTTCGGGTCCCAGTTCACCAGCCGCTTGTCGCGATAGATCAGGCCCTGCCGGTGCAGGTCGACGAAGGTCTTGAGCACGGCGCGGCTCAGGCCCTCGTCCATGGTGAAGCGCTCCCGCGACCAGTCGCAGGAGGCGCCGAGGCGCTTCAGCTGGTTGACGATCGCGCCGCCGGATTCCGCCTTCCAGGCCCAGACCTTCTCGAGGAAGGCCGCGCGGCCGATCTCCCGTCGGCCGGGCTCATGGGCCTGCGCCATGCGGCGCTCGACCACCATCTGGGTGGCGATGCCGGCGTGATCCGTGCCGGGCTGCCACAGCACGTCCTTGCCGCGCATGCGCTCGAACCGGCAGAGCACATCCTGGAGCGTGTTGTTGAGGGCGTGGCCCATATGCAGCGAGCCCGTCACGTTCGGCGGCGGGATCACGATGCAATAGGGGGGGGCGCCGGCACGCTCGGGCCTGCCGGCGCGGAAGGCACCCGCCTCGGCCCAGGCGGCGGAGATCCGCGCCTCGACGGAGGCGGGCTCGAAGGTCTTGTCCATCATCGCGGGTACGGGCGGCGCTTGTCCAACAGGGCTGGACCCGCTTTCGACCGTCGGGCCGCTCCCGTCAACACGCCAGCGGCGGCGCGACGCGCGCACCGCCGGGGACAGGGTTCAGCGGCCGCGCGAGACCCGTTCGATCTCGGCGCGCACGAGGCGCTCGACCACGGCCGGCAGGTTGTCGTCGAGCCAGGATTTCAGCATCGGCCGGAGCATCTCCTTGACGAGATCCTCCAGCGTCCGGGCATTCTGGGTCAGCACGGTGTGGGCGAGCAGGTTGAAGGCACTGCCGACGCTGGCATCGGTGGCCGGCGAGACCAGGGACTCCGGTGCCGGCTCGGCCGGCCGCGGGGCCTGGATCGCCGCGGGCGGCGCCGCGGGCGGCGGCGGTGCGGGTGGCTCCGGGACGGGCTCGGGCTCGGGCTCTGCGAAGGCCGGCGCGTCGAAGTCGATCGTGTCGAAATCGAGCGGTTCGGGCTCCGGCACGACGGCGCGGGGACGCGCCACCGGCTGGGCGACCTCGGCGAGGTCGAGCACGTCGTCCGGCTCCGGCTCGGGGGCGACCTCGACCGGCTTGGTGGCCTGGTCGTCGGCGATGATCCTCCGGATCGAGGCCAGGATCTCTTCCATCGAAGGCTCCTGCGCCTTCTCGGCAGCCTTGTCCTGGAATTTCGGGTCCGGGATTTTGGGGCTAGCTGCACTCATCGGCAGGCGCACTCGGGCATGGGAGACTGGAA
Source organism: uncultured Methylobacterium sp. (assembly GCA_964242725.1). Taxonomy (GTDB): domain Bacteria; phylum Pseudomonadota; class Alphaproteobacteria; order Rhizobiales; family Beijerinckiaceae; genus Methylobacterium. The sequence goes on along the minus strand of CAXTCV010000001.1, from coordinate 63,778 downwards.
TGCGACCCGAACGGGTCGGTGTTCAATCAGTATTCCAGGCCGTTTCGCCCCGGCAAGCGCGCCCGCAACACACTCCCCGTGGAAAAGGCGTCAGCGCCCGTCGGGTGTGCGCAGGCCGAACCACAGATCCTTGACCTGATCGTAGTGAACCTTGGCGCTGTAGTACTCGACCGGCAGGGCCGTGAACCGGGCGGTGAGCTGTCCGATCGCCTGGACCACGCCGTAGGAGTAGATCACGCGGTCGCGCTGGGCGACGATCAGGTTCACCCGCGAGGTCAGGAGTTCCTGTTGTGCGTTCAGCACGTCGAGGGTCGTGCGCTGGCCGACGCGGGCTTCCTCGCGCACGCCGTTCAGCGCCACCTCGTTGGCCTGGACCTGCGCCTGGGCCGCGATGACCTGCGCCTTGGCGGCCTCGAGCCGGCCCCAGAAATCGACGATCTGCGCGCGGACCTGATCGCGGACCTGATCGACCTGGATGCGGGTCTGATCGACCTGCTCCTTCGCCTGCCGGATCTGCGCGTAGGTCTGGCCGCCCTCGTAGATCGGGATGTTGAGCTTGCCGCCGACGAAGCCGACGAAGTACGCCTGGTTCGGGCCGGTCTGGTCGTAGACCTGGCTGAGCGAGCCCTGCAGGCTCAGGTTCGGGGCGAGCTGGCCCTCGAGAACCTTCACCTGCGCCTCCGCCGCGTCGACGGCGTGAATGGCCGATACGATCTGCGGATGCTCGCGCAGGCCGACAGCGATAGCCGAATCCAGTGATCCCGGCACGAACCGGTCGAGCGGGCGTCCGGGCGCGAGCTGGCGCGGCTCGACGCCGATGTTCTGCCGATAGATGCCGATGCTGGTCCGGAGGGCCGATTCGGCGGAGCTGACCTGCGAGCGCGCGCCGGCGAGCCGGGCCTCGGCCTGGGCCACGTCGGTGCGGGTCACCTCGCCCACGTTGAAGCGGTCGCGGGTCTGCCGGAGCTGTTCCTCCAGCACCTCGACGTTGTTCCGGTTCAGCTCGAGGGTGGCGGTGTTGCTCAGGACGTTCATGTACGCCTGGACGGCGTTGTAGAGAACCGTGAGCTCGGTGTAGCGCAGGGTCTCGCGCTGGCTGTAGACGGTCGATTCGGCCCGGCGCGTCAGGTTGTCGGTCTGGAAGCCGTTGAAGAGCGTCTGCGTGACGGTCAGGCTCGCCGATGACGGGAGGTAGGTCTCTCGGAGCGTCCGGCTCGAGGTGACGGCCTGGGTCGTGGTCGCCGTCGAGGACGTCGAGACGCCGCCGCCGGACCCCGATGAACCGCTCGTCCCCGATGTGACACCGGAGGTCGACGTGCCGGTCGTCCCGATGCCGGTCGTACCCGTCGACGTCCCGATGCCGGTCGTCCCCGTCGAGGTCCCGACACTCGTCCCGGACGTCCCGCCGAGGGACGTCCCCGTGCTCGCCGTCGTCGCGCCGGTGGACGCTGCGCCGGCGCCGGCCGCGACCGTGCTGCCGCTGCGGGTCTGGAGATATTGCACCCCGATCGAGGCGCCGACATTGACCTGCGGCCGATACCCGGATTGGGCGATCGCCACGTTCTCGTCGATCGCGCGGACGCCGGCGCGGCCCGCATTCAGGGTTGGATTGCCCTGATAGGCCTTCGCGAGAGCGCTCTCCAGCGTCTCGGCGGTGGCCGGGGCCGCTGCCGAGATCGCGAGACCGGACACCATCATCCCGACCGTGCGGAATGTGGAGCGACTCGCTGGCGGACGTCGTGTCACGATGAACAAGCCCTTCCGGCCTTTTCCGATCCGAATACGCGCAATGCAAACAGCCAAGGCAAGGCGTTCCGCTGAAATTCGATCAAGCCCACCCCACCGTCACGCTTAGCGCAAATCCGTCGCTTTGGCTTGGGCCGGCGGCGCGGGAGAGTCGGAATGTGCGGGGGTTGGGGCATTAAGGTGACACACCGACCGCCGTCGGACTGTTCGTGGCGCGGGTGTCCGAAATGTGGCTCCGATGCGCTCGGCGGAGACCCGGATCCGATGGGCGCCGACCGGCCTGTCGCTCGGGGTATCCGCCGTCCCGGGGGAGGGCGACCTGTCTCGACGTGGCGGACGAGCCGCAGCGCCGCGGTTGGCTCCCGCATTTGTACCGCCCGTCCAGAACGCGCCTGCGGCCGCATCGACCGTTGCCCCGCCGGCGTCGCCATCGCTGCGTCGACCCGTGTATCGCTCCATGCATCAGGATTCCCCCGGGGCGGAGGCAGCGGGCGTGCGCGAGCGACCCCGCGTCGCCGCGCCTGGGCATCCTTCCCCCGGCGGAACGCCGGAAGGGATCCGGCGCTTCGTCGCTCGGGCCTGCGATCCAGGCCTTTTCGCCAGCTCTCGGGCTGCGCGGGATTGATCGCTTCACACCTGATCGCTGCCCGTGATACCGATATCGGGGCTGCTAAATTTGAGCCTCGATTATCAGCTGCTCGCGAGATTGCCGGCTCTGATCAGACAAGCGCAGCCGGCCATCGTTCCGAACGTCTTCGTCCTCGAGCTGAAGCATCATGCAGATTGAGTTGATCGGGGTCATCGCTTTCGTCATCGGGCTCATCAGCTTGGGACGCGGCCCCGGATTTTCCGTCTACATGATCTTCCTCAGTACGCTCCTCGGCGCGTCTGCGGCGGCAATTCTCTCCTTCCTGGGCGGCGCGAGCCTGCAGCCCGCCCATCTCATGCTCGGGTTTGTCCTGCTGAAGATCGGCTCCAATCCCTATCGGCTCGCGGACGGCCTCTCCTCACTCAGTTTTCCGCGGCCGGGCTTCTGGCTTCTCATTACAGTGCTGTACTCGCTGGTCGGCGCGGTTTTGTTCACGCGACTGTTCGCTGGAAGTACCAATGTCTACGCTATTGCGCGCCTCGGCGATGGCGTGCGGATCGCCTTGGTGCCATTGGTCCCAACGACTGGAAATATAACGCAAAGCGTTTATTTTGCTTCCGATCTATTGACCTATATTGCGTTCTACGCCTGCTCCCGTGAATTAGGGTCGCGAAATCTCGAGGTTCTTTGTTCAGCGATTGTGGCCAGCGCCTTCGCGAATTTCGCCTTCGGACTCATCGACGTCGCCACGTACCTGACGGGGACAGGAGAATTGTTGTCGTTCCTTCGCAATGCGGGCTATACAATGCTCGTCGAGGTCGAGATGGCCGGCTTCAAGAGAGTGGTCGGCTCCTTCTCCGAAGCCTCCAGCTATGGATCGGCGTCACTCTTCTTCTTTACATTCACGGGTAAGCTGTGGCTTGAAGGCGTGTTTCCCCGCAGAGCCGGCATCGCGGCCGCAGTATCTCTGATTGCGGTCATCGCCTCCACGTCCACGACGGGATACGCGGGGCTGGCGATCCTCGTGGCTTTTGAATATCTGACCTGTTTGTACATGCTCGTCATCCATCGCAATTCTACCCGAAACGCGACGATCTTCATATTCCTCGGCCCGTTCGTGGTCGTGTTCATCATCATGTTTGCCGCGCTTCAGGAATCCGTCTGGACGGCGGGTCAGAACATCTACCAAGCCGCGTTTTCCGAAAAGCTGAGTTCGGACTCGGGGGTCGAGCGGAGCTCCTGGAATTACCAAGGGCTGCAAAACCTTTTCGAGACCAATGGGCTCGGGGTTGGCGTGGGCAGCACGCGCACGTCCAGCTGGCCCCTCGCAGTCCTCGCAAGCCTCGGGGTCATCGGTACGATCACCTATCTGGCCTTTGTACTCCTGTTCTTCTTCGCACGTCCCGCCAGCGATGGGCGGACGAAGAGCTTTCAGAAGGCCACGCGATCGGCTTGCATCAGTCAGGTGGTCTTATCGTCGATCGGATCGCCCTTCGTCGATCTCGGATTGTTGTTCTTTATCTGCGCCGGCATGTCGATGGCCGTCAGTGAAAGTGAACAAAGCGCTTCGGCATCGCCGGCCGGGATCGAGCCGCGGCGCGTACCGGTCGCGTAAGGGCGCCTGCCAGGTCCGTTCGATCCGGGTCTTCGAGGCCGTGATACGCGGCGAGCCCCGGGGGCGCAGGCCCGGCGGGGACGGCGCCGCGCTCGAGCGAGCGGGCGGCCCTCGCGGGCGCGTCGTCGACGGGGATGCTGGTTCGGCGTCGGCATCGGATCGAAGGCTTCTCGAGGCGTTGGACCCTGCGGGGTCCCGCGCCACGACCCGCGGCCTGCGCCGGACGGGTTTTGCCCCGGCCTGCGACACGGTCTGGGCTGCGTCGCGGGCGAGGCCAAAGGCGCGACCGTCACATACCAAGCCGTCCCGATCGGTTGCGCCAAGGGCGCACGACCGTCGGTCGGCGGTGTGTCCGGCCGTCGGACGGGCGCGGAATGACGTCCTGACCGATCCGGTTCCGTCCACGGTGACTCTCCGGTCGGGGCGGCGCTGTCTGGATGTCGACGCGCCCCGTGGCCGCCGAGGCGTTCAGGCGCGCTGTGTCCGCTTGCCGAACGAATAGTATTTATGAAGGTAGTAGCTGATCAGGATCGGGCTCGCGACACCGATGAAGTGGGCAACGTCTTCCACGTGCCAGGTGAACCCCATCATCGGAAAGATCGCGCGCGCCAAGCTGCTGCTCACTCCGAGTACGATCAGGAAACTGAAGACATTGACCAAGGCAAAACGACAATATTCGCCGAGCCAATGGCCTGTGGACGTGAAGACATAGCGCCGTGCCAGTACGAAAGCCAAGTTCAGGCCGATAAGGTAGGCCAGGATGACGGCCAGCTCGTAGACGACGACGAAGCTCAGCAGCCACCGGCTCGCCAGGTTGACCAGGGCCGCGGTACCGCCAGTGACCACGAAGCTGGCGAGCTGCCGCCTGTCGCTCGGCCGCGTAGTCGCTGCGCTCATGCCGGGATCCTCGCGGCCATCGCCTCGGCGAGCTGGACGCTCGCCGGACGCCTGCGGACTTCGAAGGAGGGGAAGCCGGTGGCGGCGACGGGGAGGCCGGCGGTCGGCCTCTGCGCGGTCGGCAGCTTCGCGGCGAAACCGAGCTCGGAGATCGGCCGGTCGTGGACCCGCGCATCGACCGCGGCCCGCCTGTCCTGACAGCCGTCATCGGCGGCAGAGTCGGTCACGATGACATCGATAGCGGAGTGGTCTTCCTCGAGGATCACGGCGACCTGGTCGAACCCCGCGAGGTCGGTGAACCCGCGCGCCTCGAAGCGCGGTATCGGATTCCGACCGACGAGGCTTGCACCGCCCGTGATCGGGATCCGTCCCATCCGCGAAAAGCTCTCGATACAAGCCGAACCTTGCGCGATCCCTATCGAATATGCCGCGAACCAGCAAGGACGTTCGCGGCTTCGGTAGCGCTCTACGGGATCGTGTCGCGAGGATTTAACGGCACCTCCGCACGCAAAATAGGGTGAGTCGCGGGATATAGTACCGATCCTGGACTGTCGAGGTGTGCGAATCGTCCCCGGTCCCGTGTCAATCGGAGACCGCTCCAAGTCTTCGATCCGCAAAGTTCGCTTGCGCCGGACCGGGAGCAACTGCATCGGCGAGTGCTCCATCGGGGCAGTTCCGGAGAGTCTCAGTTGTTACCGCCGGCGCATCTGGGCGTTTTGGGTGGGACGCCCTCTGCTCGAGCCTTGACATTTCCAGCCTGGGCAGCTCACGTGATTCCCGATATACGGCCATCCAATTTTCCACTAATTCCAAAGGAAAATTGTAGAGAGCGGCCGACTTAACAATTGGACACGACTTGCTGAGAGTGCCCGCATGAGCGCCGCCAGCGCAGCGATCCGTGACGAGGGCGCGGACGACGTTCCGCTCGTCGTCGACGTCGACGGCACGCTGATCAAGAGCGACCTGCTCTACGAGTCGGCGCTCCAGTTCCTGGCCCGCTTCCCCTTCGAGGCTTGGCGGTTGCCGCACTGGCTGTTCACGCACGGCAAGGCCGAGCTCAAGCGGCACCTCGCCGAGCGCGCTGAACCGAGCGTCGCGACGATCCCGCTCTACGAAGAGACCGTGGCGGTGATCCGCGACGCGCAGTCGGCCGGGCGCCGCGTCTATCTCGCCTCGGCCTCCGACGGACGCCTCGTCGAGGCCCTGGCCGACCGGGTCGGCGGGATCGCCGGCGTGTTCTCGACCGAGGCGGGCGTCAACCTGGCCGGCACCGCCAAGGCCCAGCGCCTCGTGGCGGAACTCGGCGAGAAGGGGTTCGACTACGTCGGCGACGCGCCCGTGGACTTTCCGGTGTGGCGCGCGGCGCGCAATGTGCTGGCGGTCGCCCACGGCGATGGTTTCTCCCGCAGGGTGATGGAGGCCTTCCCGGGCGCCCGCATCGTCGCGGTCCCGCGGGTCCAGGCCCGCGACGTCGTCCGCGCGCTCCGCCCGCATCAATGGGCGAAGAACGCCCTCGTCTTCGTGGGACTGGTGACCGGCCACCATTTCGACGCGCCGAGCACCCTTGCGTCCCTCACCGCCTTCGTCTGCTTCTGCATGGCAGCGTCGAGCGCGTATCTGATCAACGATCTGCTGGACCTTCCGGCCGACCGTGCCCATCCGCGCAAGTCCCGGCGGCCCTTCGCGTCGGGTGCGGTGCCGGTCCTGTACGGTGTCGTCCTCGCGGCGATCCTCGGCGCCGGGGCCTTCGCGCTGTCGTTCCTGCTGCCGCTGAAGTTCAGCCTCGCGCTCCTGATCTACCTCGTCCTGACGCTCGCCTATTCGTTCTATCTCAAGCGCCGGATGATGATCGATATCGTGGTGCTCGGCGGCCTCTACGCGATCCGCGTCTTCGGCGGCGTCGCCGCCCTCGGCCTGTCGCAGACGCCCTGGCTGCTGATGTTCTCGCTCTTTCTCTTCACCAGCCTCGCCATCGTGAAGCGCTGTAGCGAGCTGACCGCGAACCTGCGGAACGAGAAGCCCGGCGAGAGGAAGACGCTCGCCGGCCGCGGCTACGGGGCGGACGATCTGCGGGTCCTGTTCCCGTTCGGCGCGGCGGCCGGCTACGGCTCCGTCTTCGTCTTCGCGCTGTACATGTCGAGCCCGGAGGTGGCCTCGCTCTACACGCACCCCAACCGGCTGTGGCTGATCTGCCCCCTGCTCATCTACTGGGTCAGCCGCATGTTTCTCCTCTCGAACCGCGACCAGCTCCACAGCGATCCCGTGGTCTACGCCCTGACCGATCGCATCAGCCTCGCGACGGGCGCCTGCGTCGCCGCCGTGCTGGCCATCTCCCTCTGAACCCAGGCCCCGACGTGCCAGAACCCGACCGCACGCTCGTCCCGCTCAGCGGGTGGGGCCGGTACCCGCGCCGCGACTGCGACGTCGCGGCGCCGGGCGACCCCGCCACGGTAGCGGCCCCGCGTTCCCCGACGCTGCCGCTCATCGCCCGCGGCAACGGCCGCTCCTACGGCGATGCCAGCTTCGGTCCGGGCCTGACGCTCGACATGCGCCGCCTGGGCCGCCTCGTCGCCTTCGACGAGGCGACGGGGGTGCTGACCTGCGAGGCCGGCACGCTCCTGAGCGAGATCATCGCGGTGCTGACCCCGCGCGGCTGGTTCCCGCCGGTGACGCCCGGCACCAAGTTCGTGACCGTCGGCGGCATGGTCGCCTCGGACGTGCACGGCAAGAATCACCACGGGGCGGGCTCGTTCTGCGATCACGTCCTGTCGGTCCGCCTCGCGCTGGGCGACGGCACGATCCTGACCTGTTCCCCGGCGGAGCATGCGGATCTCTTCGCCGCGACCTGCGGCGGAATGGGGCTGACCGGCACCGTGCTGACGGTGACCTTCCGGCTGATCCCGGTGCAATCGTCCAAGATCCTTCAGGAGACGGTCCGCGCACCCGATCTCGCGACCGCGATCGATCTGTTCGAGGCGGGGGCCGCGCGCACCTACTCGGTCGCCTGGATCGACTGCCTCGCCTCCGGGGCGGATCTCGGCCGATCGGTGATCATCTTCGGGGAGCATGCCACACCCGGGGACATCGAGCCGGATCAGCGGGCGACGCCCTTCGCGCGGCCGGCCCCCCGCCGCAAACGCGTCCCGGTGGATTTCCCCACCGTCGCCCTCAACCGGCTCTCGGTCTCGCTGTTCAACAAGGTCTATTACCGGCTCCAGACCCCGGGCCGGAAGGTCGTCGACATCGATCCGTATTTCTACCCGCTCGACGCCATCCAGGACTGGAACCGGATCTACGGGCGCCACGGCTTCGTCCAGTATCAGTGCGTGCTGCCCCTCGAGACCAGCCGGGACGGGCTGACGGCGCTGCTCACGGAGATCGCCCGTGTCGGGCAGGCCTCCTTCCTGGCGGTGCTCAAACGGCTCGGGCCGGAATCCTTCGGCTATCTCTCCTTCCCGCGTGAGGGCTATACCCTGGCCCTCGATTTCCCGGCCAATGCCGACACCTTCGCGCTCCTCGAGCGTCTGGACCGCATCGTGATCGAGGGGGGCGGTCGGCTCTATCTCGCCAAAGACGCGCGGATGAGCGCGCCGATGCTGCGCTTGGGCTATCCCCGGCTGGAGCGCTTCAACACCGTCCGTCGCAGCTACGGCCTCGATGGGCGTTTCCGATCGGCCCTCTCCGATCGCCTGGAGATCTAGTGTGACGCCACCGTCCGTCCTCATCCTCGGCGCACGTTCGGATATCGGACGCGCCGTCGCCCGGCGCTTCGCCCAGAGCGGTGCGTCGGTGATCCTCGCGGCCCGGCGCGCCGACGCCCTGGCCGACGAGCTCGCGGATCTCCGGATCCGCTTCAAGGTCGCGGCCGAGGCGATCGAGTTCGACGTGACCGATGGGGAGGCCGAGCGCTTCTTCGACGCCCTCCCGGACCTGCCGCACACCGTCGTCATGGTCGTCGGCCTGCTGGGGGATCAGCCGCGCAGCGAGGCGGATCTCGACGCCGCAAGTGCCGTCATGGCGACCAACTATACCGGCCCGGCCTGCTACCTCCTGGCCGCGGCCCGGCGGATGGCGACGCGCGGCAGCGGCTGCATCGTCGGCATCAGCTCCGTCGCGGGCGACCGGGGTCGGCAATCCAACTACGTCTACGGCTCGGCCAAGGCGGGGTTCACCGCTTTCCTGGCCGGGCTGCGCAACCGCCTCTTCCGCCGGGGCGTGACGGTGGTGACGGTCAAGCCGGGCTTCGTGGCGACCGCGATGACCGCCGGCATGAAGCTTCCGCCGCTGCTGACCGCGCAGCCGGACGAGGTCGGACAGGCAATCTTCACGGCCGTCACCAAGGGCAAGGACACGATCTACGTCCGGCCGATCTGGCGGCTGATCATGACGGTGATCCGGAACGTGCCGGAAGTCCTGTTCAAAAGACTTTCGATGTAATGCACCATGTAACTATAGACTGAAATTCGGTCATTACCGATCCGTTTGCCATGCGGATTTACTTACAGGGTGCGGCTACCGATCGATATACCATTTCTACTGACTTTTGGCATTGAGGGGCCGTTCCGATCCGCGCGTTTGCGGGAAGCGCGGACCGGTCTCCCGGTGGTCTACGTCGCGGCAGGTTTGCCGCGCCGCGGGGTGACGATACGCATGTGACGTTCAGCCATCCCGTCCAGGCTGCGCGGAGGCTTGCTTCAACGCGGTGCGCCGGAACGGCCTTCGCGTTCTCGTCTGACAACGGCGCCCGCTCGGAGTCCGTCGCCTCGACGGCTGCTCGGGCGCCGCCGGTCGAGACCGCACAGGCGGCCCGCGCTGGCATGGGCCGCACGACACGTCAGCACGGTTCGGGACTTGATAAATCCCGGCTTTGCCGTAAGCCGTCTCCGGTCGCCCGCGCTGAAGATTGCTAGAAAAACCTCCTGCTCCGCGCCGGGTATTTGAGTTCCCGCTCGGAACGGCTTCCCTTGTATTGGAACGATGAATTTCGGCTGACTGTGCTTTCGAGACGGAGTTTTTCCTGAAAGGTAACCCATCATGCTTCAGCGGGCCTGCCTAGAGCTGCCTATTCTCATCACTTCATCCCGAGAGAGAGAAATTAGATGGCGAGTCTCGTTGTCGGCATTCCAAGTTCCGGTCGGACAGAGTTGTTGAGCCGCACGATCGAGCATCTCAGCCGGCAGGTCCTTCGTCCCGACAAGGTTATCCTCTGCACGCCCGATGATGAGGCGTGTCAGACGCCGGCGTACGACCCGACATTGAACCTGATCCATATCCAGGCCCCGAAGGGATCCTGCTCCCAGCGTAACGCGATGCTGGACATGGTGAAGGGCGAGGATGGGATTTTGCTCATCATCGACGACGACTTTTTCGTGCATCGGACCTATCTCGCCGCAATCAAGACGATCATGCTTGCCCGGCCGGATATCGCGCTGGCCAACGGCTTCATCATCAAGGACGGGATCATCGGTCCCGGCATCCCGGTGGCGGAGGCGAACAGGATGCTGGAGGAGACGCCGCACGATCCGGCGCGCCCGGTGACCGTGCAGGAGAAGATCGTTGGCTACGGCTGCAACATGGCAATCCGGCTCGAACACGCCAGGAGCGTCCGGTTCGACGAGAATCTGCCCCTCTACGGCTGGCTGGAGGATGTCGACTTCTCGCACCAGCTCAGCAGAACCGGGAAGATCGTCGATGTGTCTGCGGTGGCGGGCGTCCATCTCGGGATCAAGATGGGCCGGACGCCCGGGAAGAAGTTCGGATACTCACAGATCGTCAATCCGATCTATCTGATCCAGAAAGGAAGCATGAAGAAAAGGCATGCGCTGTTCCTCATGCTGCGGAACATGGCGATGAACGTGACGCGGAGTGTTTCGCCCGAGCCATATCTCGACAGGCGAGGCAGGCTCTTCGGCAACATTCTCGGCCTGTGCGATGTGATCCGCGGACGGATTCATCCCCAGGCGGTCGCCCTATTGGATCGACCGAGACCAGGCGGGCGCATGGTCCTGTAGGGCTGGAAGCGTCTCTCTGATGGCCAGATCTGTGCGTCGCCGGGTCGCGCCGCAGTGAAAAGCGGGCGCCGACCGTCGATCCTCCGCTGTCTTTCGCATCGTCTGGGGGCAGAGGCCCACTTCCAGGACCCGCAAAAGAGGCTTGTCGCGGCTGTGTTTTGTGATCTCGCCAGAATTGGAGAGAAGTGCCGGATCTTAAGGTTAAAACTAGTCAGCGGAATCATGTTGACGATCTGAAATGCACGCTTTCCTGGATCGGTCAGGCTTAATAGTGTTGGCATATCAATCGCCGGACCGGTCTGTTCCCAGCTGAGGCGATGTCACGTGAGAGACGCACGCCCGGCGATCCGAGACCGGTCACCAAATCCTGCACAGATCGACAGAAAATGTTCTGCTATTAGGAACGATAAAATCGCTGTTTTTACCACGCCAAAATCCTCTAATTGGTGACGAAACGGCCGCTCTATAGGCTGAGGACTGGAGTTATCGAATGGCCGATGTGGATGTCGTCGACAGGATTTCCGGCCTCTTGGGGGGACGGTCGCGCGTCAGATCGCTCGTCAACAGGCTGGGCTACGATACGACCGATTGGGTTCGGACGGTCATGTACCGGGAGTGCTTCTCGTTCATCGAGAGCCTGTCCCCGCACCGATTGGATGCCCTCGAAATCGCGGCCGGTCCGCAATGGAAGCGCAGGTTCCAGTTCAAGTCCTATACCGCGGCCGATTATCCGGAGTTCGACATCTGCGAGGGTCGGCTCGACCGGACATTCGACCTCATCATCGCCGATCAGGTCTTCGAGCACCTCAAATGGCCGCAGCGCGCGGGCAAGAACGTCTTCTCCATGCTCAAGCCGGGCGGCACCTTCATCGTGACCACGCCGTTCCTGATCCGCTTGCACGACAGCCCGATCGATTGCTCGCGCTGGACCGAGACGGGGATGTCCTATCTCCTGCAGGAATGCGGGTTCGAGGCGCAGAACATCAAGACCGCCTCCTGGGGCAACCGGGCCTGCGTGCGCGCCAACTTCCGCCGGTGGCCGCGATACGGCTGGTACAAGCCGCTCCATAACGAGAAGAACTTTCCCGTTACGGTCTGGGCGTTTGCGCGACGCTGACTCGACTGGCCCAGGGGCTGGGCAGAGTCCGGGCCGGCACCGATGAGGAGCCGGCCGATCGGCGCCGTGATCGGCGCCGGGTCGACACCGCCGCCGAGATGCCCGCCCCGGGGGGCTCAGGCCGTCGCCTCGGGGCCTTCGGTGAATTCCCGCCACAGCAGCACCAGGGCGGCCATCACGGCCGGGCCGAGGAACAGGCCGAGCAGCCCGAAGGTCTCCACGCCGCCGAGGATGCCGAGCAGCACCCACAGGAACGGGAGCTTCGTGGTGCCGCCGATCAGTGCGGGCCGGACGAAGTGGTCGGCCGCGAAGGTGACGACGAGCCCGGCCACCGCCACCACGATGGCCGCCTTCGTCGCGCCGGCCGCCACCAGGAGGAGGGCCGCGATGGCGATCGCCAGGGCGGCGCCGAACGGAATCATCGCCGCCACCGCCGTGAAGGCACCGAGCAGGACCGGGTGCGGCACGCCGGCGAAGTAGTAGACGATCCCGAGAATGAACCCCTCGCCGAGCCCGACCAGGACCAGGCCGTCGACGGTGCCGTGCACCGAGGCGACCATCTGGCGGGCGACACGCTCGCCGCGCGGGCCGAACAGGCGGTGACAGGCGGTGAGCGACTCGTCCCGCACCGTCCGCCAGTCGCGGAACAGGAAGAACAGGGCCACGAGGCTGAACCCGAACAGCACGATCCGGTGCATCACCTCGCGCCCGAAATTGCGGGAGGCCCCGATCACCGAATTGTTCTCGAACCGGTGCAGCAGGTCCGAGCCGGCCTGGGCGTGGCCGAGGTTATCATTCCACCACGTGGTCGCCTGCGCGGCCCCATAGGGCAGGTGCTGGAGGAATTCGGGCGCGGGGACGCCGTTCGCCTCGGCGTTGCGGACGAAATCGGCCACGTCGTGGGCTTCCCGGGCCGCCTGAACGCCCAGGATGGCCAGGGGGGCCAGGAAGACCAGCGCCACCGCCGCCGTCATCAGCGTCGGCAGGAGGATGTTGTGCTTGCCCGGCGGAAACCGGTGCTCCAGGCGGGCATAGAGCGGCCATAGGGCGATGGCGAGCACCAGCGCCCAGGCGAGGGCCGGGAGGAACCCGTGCAGGATCCAGAGACCCAGGGCGGAGAGCGCCAGGACCAGCAGGACGCGGGCCGCGCCCTGCGAGCGGGCGCGCTCGTGCGGCGGTCCGCCCTGGAGTGCCGGAGGCGGCGCCTCGATCCGCGCCGGCGGGGCGAGGGGCTTTGTGATCGGTGGCATCCGTCTGATCTCCTGGGGACGCGCGGTCGGTCGCGCCCGATGGCTCGGGCCTGCGCCGCCGCGCGGTACGCACGTCTTCGCACGTGACGATGTGCGATTGTGGACACGCGCTGAAACGCCGGGGAACCGCTGCGGTTGCCGCCCCTGATACCCTCGTGTAGAGGTCGCCGCCATTCGACGGGGCCGTGTATCGGGGCCCGCAGACGCGTAGGATGACCGTGCGGGGTGCGCGCGCCGGGCTGCCCGGCGCCAGGGGGCGCCCCGCCCGACCGATCCGGAATCCGAACAGCCCGCGAGAAGACATGTCCGACGAGCCCGCCCACGGCAGCGCCACCTTCGAGCGCGTGGCCGACATCATAGCCGAGACCGCCGACATCCCGCGGGACAAGATCACGCCCGAGAGTCACGCCATCGACGACCTCGGCATCGACAGCCTCGCCTTCCTCGACATCGCCTTCGCGGTCGACAAGGCGTTCGGGATCAAGCTGCCCCTGGAGCGCTGGACCCAGGAGGTCAACGAGGGCAAGGTCCCGGCGGAAGAGTATTTCGTCCTCAAGAACCTCTGCGCGCGCATCGACGGCCTGGTGGCCGAGAAGGCGGCGAAGGTCTGACGCCGGCAGCCCGGTCCGCCCCGCCATGCGCCTCGAATATTTCGAGATGATCGATTCGGTGCGGCTCCTCGACCGGGCCGCGGGCCGCATCGAGGCGCTCGCCCGGGTGCCTCTGGAGAGCCCGGTCTTCGAGGGGCACTTCCCCGGACATCCCCTTGTGCCCGGGGTGCTCCTCACCGAGACGATGGCGCAGGCCTCGGGCTACCTCGTCCTCGCCCATCTGGACTTCGCCCGGATGCCGTTCCTCACCGGGGTCGACAAGGCCCGGTTCCGGTCCTTCGTGGGGCCGGGGGCGGATCTCGTGGTCACGGCGCGCCTGGAGCATGACGGCTCGGGCTACGCGGTGACCAAGGCCGCCATCAGCCACGCCGGCAAGGCGCTGTGCGACGCGGAGCTGCGCTTCCGGACCATGCCGTTCCCGGACGGGCTCGACGCGCCGATGCGCGATCGCGCCCGGGCGATCGGCCTGTTCCCGGACCCGGCGCAGCCGTGAGCCGCCCCGTCGTCGTCACCGGCCTCGGCCTGGTCTCCTGCGCGGGCGAGGGGGTCGAAGCCCACCGCGTCGCCCTCGACGCGGGGGTGGCCCCCCGCACCGACGCCGAGACCTTCGCGCCCTACCCGGTCCATCCCGCGCCGGCGATCGTCTGGGACGGGCAGATCCCCAAGCGCAGCGACCAGCGCCAGATGGAGGCGTGGCAGCGGCTCGGCGTCTACGCGGCGGGCCTCGCCCTCGACGCCGCCGGGGTGAAGGACGACGCCGCCTTCAAGCAGGCGCTCCACCTCGTGGTGGCGGCCGGCGGCGGCGAGCGCGACTACGCGGTCGACGGGGCGATCCTGACGGGGCTGCGGGATGCCGCCGATCCGGGCGCCTACCTGAACGAGCGTCTGCAGAACGACCTGCGCCCGACCCTGTTCCTCGCCCAACTCTCGAACCTGCTGGCCGGCAACATCGCCATCGTGCACGGGGTCACGGGGGCATCGCGCACCTTCATGGGCGAGGAATCCGCCGGGGTCGACGCCCTGCGGATCGCCCAGGCCCGGGTGGCGTCCGGCCAGATCGACGCGATCCTGGTCGGCGGTTCGTACAGCGCCGAACGGCCTGACGTGCTCGTGATCCACGAGATGGGCGGCTACCTCGCCCGGGACGCGTTCCGGCCGGTCTTCGAACGCAAGGCGCGGGGCGGGTTCATCCTCGGCAGCTGCGCGGCCTTCCTGATGCTCGAATCGGAGTCCCACGCCACTGCCCGCGGCGCCCGGCCGCTCGCCCGGCTCGACCCGGTGGCGAGCGACCGCACCCGGCGCGCCCCGGGCAGCGTCGCCGGAAGCCTCGACGCCCTGTGGCGGCAGGCCGGACTCGTGGCTCCCGACCGGGTCCTGTCCGGCGCGACCGGGGTGGCGCCGATCACCGCGGAGGAGCGGGACACCCTGGCGCGGCTCGCCCCCGGGGCGCGCCTCTGCGCCCTCGGCGACGTGATCGGGCACGGGCTCGAAGTGGCGGCCCCGTTCGGCGCGGCCCTGGCCGCCGCCCTGGTCGCCGCCGGCCGCGCCCGCGAGGTCGCCGTGACGGCGGTCGGGCATCGCCGCGGCGAGGGCGTGCTCCGCGTCGTTCCGGCCTGACCGCGCCCGGTCCCCTGCGCGCCCAAGCATAGAATCTGGATGCCGCTGCGGTGCCGAATCCCGCTTCGGCCCAGGGCGGGCGACCCGCTCCGGCTCCAGGATCGGGATTCATCGGGCCAGAAAGCGCCCCCGCGCAGGGCCGCACACCCGCGGAAACATGCCTCCGCGCTTGCCAAAAAACCGAGACGGCGCTATCTCAACGGCATCGGCACGTGTCCGGATATCTTGGACCGTTACGCCTTCGCAGGGCGGTTCTGACTTTCCTATCGCTATCGGTCGATACCGGCGCCGGCCCGAACGGGTTGGAGCCTTCACTCACTATGCCTGCGAAGATCAAGGACTGCCATGAGCACCGGAACCGTGAAGTGGTTCAACGAGACCAAGGGCTACGGCTTCATCCAGCCGGATGACGGCGGCAAGGACGTGTTCGTCCACATCTCGGCCGTCGAGCGCGCTGGCCTGCGTGCCCTGAACGAGGGCCAGAAGGTCACCTACGAGCTGGAGACCGACCGCCGCAGCGGCAAGCAGTCCGCCGGCCAGCTCCAGACGGCCTGATCTCCGACCGGACGTCTCTCTCCGAAGCCGCTCTCCAGGAGCGGCTTCTTCGTATCGACCATCCCTTTCGGGGCGTGGCCTTCGCCGCGCCCGACCCAGGAGTGTCTGTGAGCTTTCCGAACAAGCAGGGCGTCGTTGATCGCCTGGAGACGGCCGCCAAGGCGCGGTCCGAGATGCTGGCCCGGTTCCGGGAACGTCCGACGGCCGACGATCCGGCCGTCCTTGCCCGCCAGTCGGCCCGCCGCGCCGTGGTCGATGCCCGCGAGGCCCGCATGGCCGAGCGCGCCGCCCAGCGCCAAGCCGAGATCGCGCGGAGCGCGGCCCAGGCCGAGGCCGATCGCCTCGCCGAGATCGAGCGCAAGCAGGCCGAGCAGCTCGCCGCCCAGGAGCGCGCCAAGGCCCTGCAGGCCGAGCAGAAGGCGCAGCGCGACGCGCGCTATCTCGCCCGCAAGGCCAAGGCCCAGAAGCGGCGCTGAACCGCTGCTTCGACCACGCGTCCCAGGAGGCCGGCATGTCCCATAAATTCAAGATCGGCGAACGCGTCCGCCGTCCCCGGCTCGGCCTGCCCGGCGACAAGGGTGAGGGCGAGGTGTTCGAGGTCCTGCGGCTGATGCCGGAGGATCAGACCGGCGAGCCCAGCTACCGGATCCGGACCCAATCGGGCGAGCGGGCGATCCGCGAGAGCGACCTGGTGGCCGCGCCCCACCTCTGATCGGCACCGGTCCGAGGCGGGCCCACGACCGGAGGTTGCGAGAGGGAGTCGCCGCGGCGATGACCCCCCGCTCCGACAGGACCCAGGGATGCGCCGACCCTCGCTTGGGCCTGGACAAGCCCCGGCGGGCGGTGACCGGTCAGCCGAACTGCTCCCGCAGGATGCGCTCGTCGAGGCTGTGGCCAGGATCGTGCAGCAGCACCAGTTCGGTGGTGCGGTCGAGGGAGGTCTCGACCGTGCAGACGCGGCGGAACTCCGTGTGGTCGGCGACCGCCGCCACCGGACGGTGGGGCGCGTCGAGCACGTCGATCCGGATCCGGGCATAGTCCGGCAGGAGCGCACCGCGCCAGCGCCGGGGGCGGAAGGCCGAGATCGGGGTCAGCGCCAGCAGCTTGGCGTCCAGGGGCAGGATCGGCCCCCCCACCGATAGGTTGTAGGCGGTGGAACCGGCTGCCGTGGCGACCAGCACGCCGTCGGCGATCAGCAGGTCGAGCCGGACATGCCCGTCCACGGCGATCTTCAGCTTGGCGGTCTGATGGGTCTGGCGCAGCAGGTAGACCTCGTTGATCGCCCGCGCCCGGTGCGAGCGGCCCTCGGTGTCGAGCACGTCCATCACCAGCGGATGGATGACGCTGCGCTGGGCGCTGTCCAGGTGTTCCAGGAGGTCGTCGTCCCGGAACTCGTTCATCAGGAAGCCGACCGTGCCGCGGTTCATCCCGTAGATCGGCTTCGGGTTGTCCATGAACCGGTGCAGGACCTGGAGCATCAGGCCGTCGCCCCCGAGCGCCACCACCACGTCCGCCTCCTCGGGCGAGACGTGGTCGTAGCGGCGCATCAGGGCGGCCGCGGCGTCGCGGGCATAGCCGGTCGGGCTCGCCACGAAGGCGATCTTCTTGAAATGCGGCATCGGTCAGGCGAGGCCGAGCGGGGGCGTCGAGGTCGCGTCGGAGGTCACGTCACGGCTCCAGTGCTGACGAGCGAACCGCCCGGTTGACGGTCGGTGCCCCGCATGTCCCTCTCTCACCGGACGCATGCGCGAACCGGAGGCATAGCATGGAGCGTCCGCTCCTCGTCTACACCACCTTCCCCGACGCCGCCTCGGCCCTCGACATCGGCGAGGCCCTCGTCCGCGCGCGCCTGATCGCCTGCATCAACGTTCTGCCAGGCATGCGCTCGGTCTACAGCTGGAAGGGCGTGGTGGAGCGCGGCGAGGAGGTGGCGGCGATCCTCAAGAGCCGCGAGGGTCTGGCCGATGCCCTGTCGGCCGCCCTCAAGGCGCGCCATCCCTACGCGACGCCGATCATCCTGCACCTGCCGGTCACGGGTGCGGACGCCGAGACCGCGGCCTGGATCCTGGCTGAGACCGGGCTCGTCGGGGCGCAGGGGCCTGCGGCCTGACCGGCGGCCCCGGCCTGGGCGCGCCCGCCGGGCCGGAACGATCCGGATGCTTCGAACCTTGGCCCGCCGCGTTCTCCCCCGGTCCGTCCGCTCGACTTGGGCGGGTCGGCTGCGACCGCGTTCGCCGAGGCGGGCCGAACGTACCGTGGCCCGGACGATGGGGAAGGTGAAACCATGGCGTCATCGCAGACCGGAATCCGCCTCGCTGCACTCCTCATGGCGGTCTCTCCATGCTGCGCCGGTGTCCGGGCGGCCGACGGTCCGCCGCCGATGACCATCGTGCCGGCGCCGTCCGGTCCGGCGGGTCTCGCCACCGCCGATCCGCCCGCCCTCCGGTATGGCGTCCTCTACGCCGATGCCGACGGACGCAGCCATGTCCAATATTGCGATCTGACGAACTTCACCTTCAAGAGCTACGCCCCGCCCGCGCCGCCGCAATACGTCGGCACCCCACCGGGCGACGTGGCGGCGATCGCCTACGCGGTGCTGCCGGTCGGCTATGTCGGCCCGTGGCACAGCGCGCCCGGCCCGCAATGGGTGATCACCCTCTCGGGACGCTGGTCGGTGGAGGCGACGGACGGCACCGTGCTGGAGCAGGGCCCGGGCGAGGTTCAGTTCAACGCCGACGCGGCCTCGACCCCGCAAGGGCCGGACGGCCGGGCCGGGCACCTCACCCGGCAGGTCGGCAGCGTTCCGACCGTGCAGCTGATCGTGTCGTTGACGAAGCCGCTGCCGGGGCAGGCCTCCGGCACCGGTCCCTGCCAGCCGTCCCCGGAATGACCGGCCGCGCGGATCGGGCCCGGCGGCGCGCAGGAGCGTCTCAGATGCCGCTCACCGGATAGCTGCGGCCCTTCCAGGTCGCGGCGCCGGCGCGCTCCCGGCGCAGCAGCACGTTCCACTGGATCGCCAGCGCCACCGCGACGGCGGCCGGGTGGAGCGGGATCGTCGCCAGGGGCGCCCGGACCGCCAGGGTGATGGCGCCCCGCGTCGCCAGCGACAGGGCGACGGCCGCCGCGGCGAGGGCCAGGGCGGTGGGCGGTGCGAGGCCGAGCAGGCCGACCGCCACGAGGAGCGGCGGCAGCAGCTGTCCGCCTCCGAGCAGCAGGGTCCAGACCGGGAGGGCCCGGGGCGTCGCCATGCCCTCGTGGGCGTTCTTGGAGAAGCCCGCCCAGGCCTGTGCGAAGGTCTGATACATCCGGCAGGTCGCCAGGGAGGCCGCCGCCACGAGGTCCGTCCGGTAGCCCGCCGCGCGGAACAGGCGCGGCAGACGGACGCCGTCGTGCAGCGCGGCGCGGATGGCGCCGTGGCCCCCGGTGGCCGCGTAGGCCGCCGTCTCGAACAGGATGAGCTGGCCGCAGGCCGCCCCGAGGGACGGATCGGGCAGGCGGCGCATCAGCGGCACCGGCAGGTAGCCCAGCAGCAGGAAGTCGATCATCGGCACGGTCAGCTTCTCACCCAGCGTGTCGATGCGCTGCCGCGGGACGCCGCTCACCAGCGCCGCGCCGGTGCGGCGGGCCTGCGCGGCCAGGGCTGCGGCGCCTTCGGGGGCGAGGCAGACGTCGGCGTCGATGAACAGCAGGTGTCGCCCGCGCGCGAGACCGGCCATGTGGCTGCAGGCGTGGTTCTTGCCGGTCCAGCCCTCGGGCAACGGCGGCACCGCGGCGAGGCGCAGGCGCGGGTCGGCGATGGCACGCACGATCTCGGGGGTCGCGTCCGTGGAATGGTCGTCGCCGACGATCACCTCCACCGGGACCATCGTGCTGGCGAGCGCCGCCCGGACGGTGGCGGCGATGTTGCCGGCCTCGTTGCGGGCCGGGATCAGGATCGAGACGAGGCCGGGATCCGCCTCCGGCTCGGGCCGGCGCAGGACCGCGAGGTTCACCGCCGCCACGACGGCCGGCAGGAGGGCCAGGATCAGGCCGAGCAGGGCGAGGGCGGTGAGAATCCAGTCTGTCATGGTCCGCCGCACCGGGATGGAACGTCGCCAATCCCTAGAGCATGCCGGGCGGACTGGGCGGAAGCCGTCATGCGGCGCGATCCCGCCCGTCCGCGGCGCGGTGGGCCGGGTCGAAGCGGCGGCCGGAGAGTCGGGCCGCCAGATGCCGCCAGAGGTCGTAGATGCCGCCGACGCCCTTCCGGCCCGAGACCAGGGCGCTGAAGCGCGCGGGCTCGCGGCTGATCACGTCGGCGCTGAGCCGGTCCAGCGTCGCGGTCAGATCGCGCTCCAGGCGGGCGAGCCGCTCCGGTCGGGGCAGGGCGGCGAGTTCGGCTCCGGATATGCCGCGTCCGAAGGCCGCGAAGGCGCCGGCGCCGCGCTCGTCCCAGAAGGCGTATTCGAGCGCGAGCGGGACGAACAAGGCGTCGGGGGCGATCTCGGCCAGGCGCGCCACGCCCGGTCGCAGGCCCAGCGGCCGCGTTCGGGCGTCTGCGAAGCGGCCCTGTGCGGTGATCCAGAGCATGCCGTCCGGCGCGGCCAGGATCGCCCGGGCGGCGCTCAGGAACTGCGCCGCTCCTCGCGGGCTGTCGAGGTCGACCGCGAAGGCGCCGATCCGCGCGAAGATGCGGTAGCGCGCCAGCGTCGCGGCGTCGAAGGGCGCCCGGCTCAGCCGCTCCGGGTACAGGCGGCCGGCCAGGATGAGGATCACCGCCGCGTCCCACCAGGCCGGATGGTTGCTGTAGATCACCAGGGGGCCGCGGTGGTCGCGCGCCGGCGGCGAGCTCCAGAGCGGCAGGCGCAGGGCGTCGAGGTGGCGGTGCAGGTAGCGCCCGAACCACGCCACCATGAAGTCGCGGATCGGGCGAGAGACTGGTGGCAGGGCGGCGATGCGCGCTTGTCTCCCGCCCCCCGACCGGTCCGGGGCCTGTCCGGGCACGCCCGAACGAGGATCGGGGGAGGGGGGAGGCGCTGCCGCCGCTGTCACGCCGTCTCGCGCAGGGCGCCCCGGGCGTCCTGATCGTGCGCGTCGGCGGCGATCCAGCCGGACATCATCACCATCGGCATGCCCGGCCCCGGATGGGCTGCGCCGCCGGCGAGATAGAGCCCGCGCACCTGCCGCGAGCGGTTGCCGGGCTTGAAGGCGCCCATCACCCGGCCGTGCGAGGCGAGGCCGTAGATCGCGCCGTTGAGGACGCGATAGCGCTCGTGGATGTCCTGCGGCGTCAGGTGGCGCTCGACGACGATGCGTTCCTCCAGGTCCGGCATGCCGGCGGTGCGCTTGAGCTTGTCGAGGATCGTGCGGCGATAGTTCTGGAACAGCGGCCCGTCCGGGCGCCAGTCGTGGTGCGGCCGGAGATAGGGCGTGTGCACCAGGACGTAGAGGGCTTCCCCGCCCTCGGGTGCCACGCTCGGGTCGGTGGAGGAGGGGGCCGCCAGGTAGGCGGTCGGGTCCGGGGCCGGCTCGCCCTTGTTGTAGATGTGGTCGAACTCCTCCTCCGGGTCCCGGGAGAAGACGAAATCGTGGTGGTTCAGGTGCTCGTAGCGCTTGTTCAGCCCGAGATAGAGCACCACGCCCGAGCAGGCCGGCTCGGGGTTCTTCTTCGCGTAGGCCCTGGCGGCCGCGCCACCGACGAGTTCCCGATAGGTGCGTACCGAATCCATGTTGGAGATCACCGCGTCGAAGGGCGTCACGCCCGCGGCGGTGCGCACGCCCCGGACCGCGCCGTTCGCGGTCTCGATCCCAGTCACCTCGGTGTCGGTCTTGCAGGTGGCTCCGAGTTCCTGGGCGAGCTTCGCCAGCCCCTCCGCCACCGCGCGGGTGCCGCCCATCGGGTACCAGACCCCGTCGGCGGTCTGCATGTGCGCGATGGCGCAGAGCACCGCCGGCGCGCCGTAGGGGGAGGAGCCGACATATTGCACGAAGTGGTCGAGCATCTGCGCGAGCCGGGCATCCTTGACCTTGCCGCGGATCGTGGAGGCGACGGAAGCGTGCATGCGCAGGGACAGCACGTCGCGCAGCGTGCCGGGGTTCATGTTGGCGCGGATGTTGATCGTGTCGAACAGATCCTCGACCGGCTTCCAGAAGAAGAATTTTTCCGAAACCCCGTGAAGGTGCTCCGAGATGGTGAGGAATTTCTTGTAGCCGTCGCCGCTGCCGGGGGCGAAGCGGTTCATGTCGCCGGCCATCTGCTCGACGTCCTGCATCAGGTCGATGCGGGTGCCGTCGTCGAAGAAGCAGCGCCATTGCGGGTCGAGGCGGCGCAGGTCCATGTAGTCGTGGACCGAGCGGCCGGCCTCCGCGAAGATCCGCTCCAGGACGCGCGGCACGGTCAGGATGGTCGGTCCCATGTCGAAGCGGAAGCCGCCCTCGTGCAGCACCGCCGCCTTGCCGCCCAGCCAGCCGTTCTTGTCGTAGACCGTCACGCGGTGGCCCCGCGCCGCGGCGACGCACGCGGCCGAAAGTCCGCCGAGCCCGCTGCCGATGACGGCGACCGTGGAATCCTGGCTCATCCTGATGAGTCGCTCCCCGGGCCGTGGAACCGGCCCGCAGGACCGAAGCTAGACCTGGGACCGGGCGGGTCAACGCGCTACCCGGTCGCGGCGGCGAACGTTCAGCGCGCCGTCGTGGATAACTGCGCCAGGAAGTTGCCGATTTCCCGGCGGCGCAGGTCCGCGTCGAGGACCTCCGGGCCGATCCCGTGCCGCCAGGCCAGACGACGGGCCGCCTCCGGGTCTGTCCCCTGCAGGCCGGCGATCTCGTCGGCATAGGCGGCCACCGCCCGCGGATCCTGCGCGAAACCGGCCTCCACCAGGGCCGTGTCGCAGAGGCGCAGCATCGCGGCCAGCTCGTCGAGATCCAATTCCGGATGGTACTGCGTCCCCCAGAACCAGCCGGCGCCGTGCCGGATCTCGAGGGCCTGGATGCCCAGCACGCGGTTGCCGGCGAGCACGCGGGCGTTCGGGGGCGGCTCCAGCACGGCATCCGAGTGGATCGCCGGGGCGTCCCAGGTGGCCGGGCGGCCGGCGAGCAGCGGGTGGGTTCGCCCCTCCTCGGTCGGCGTGATCGCCCGGGCGAACCCGTATTCGGGCCCGCGCGGGTTCTCGGCGGCCGTGCCGCCGGTCACCGTGGCGGCGACCTGCACGCCCCAGCACGAGCCGAACACCGCGAGGCCCGCCTCCAGGGCCGTCCGCATCAGGTCCAGCTGCCGGTGCACCGCGGGCGTGCCCTCCGCGACCTTGAGGGTCGATCCGGTGAAGATCAGCCCATCGAAATCCGCGAGGCCCCCCGGCAGGGCGGCGTCGGCATCGGCCGGGCTGACGAGGCGGCAGGCGGTCCCGGGTGCCAGATCCCGCACGACCGCGGCATAGGATTCGGCCGAGGTCCGGCCCGTTGCGGCGACGTGCCGATCGCGGGCCGCGCGATCGTTGCCGTCGGCGATGAGCAGGCGCAGCATAGGGGTCTTTCTTCCGGAGCGGTCGGACCGTGCCCGATCGCGGCGACCCTGTCCGTGCGCGGCTGGTCGCAGGAGGGGCGCGGATCGTCGCGCCCCGACTCCCTCCGGAGCGGTGCCGGGGCGACGCCGAGCGCCGGACCGGATCGCGTTGCGATCGGGAATTGCCCGAAGGCTTTGCTCGGACACGCGCACGTGCGCCGAACGGGTATCTGCTTCGGCGGCAAGGGCTCTGGGCCGCAGGGCTTTCAGGATGCTGAAATGCAGTATCCGATCGTCTAGAATAGCTTATTTCAGTGACTGGAGCCTGCTTCCTGCGATGGCCTCCAAACAGATGATGCGTAACGGTTCATCGTGACTGTATTCAGGGGCCTCGCTGATGGAGACGCGATCGGCGTGGGGGTTGGCATGCAGGATCTCGCTGAGCTGGAGCTCTACTGCCAGGAGGCGCGGGAACTGATCGCCCGTGCCGAGGACGCCGTGCATCGCCTCGGGCAGGACGGGGCCTGCGAGGGGCATCGCCTGATGGCGACGCAAGGGCTCATGGCGATCCGGCACCTCCATCGGATCATCGAGACGCAGCGAAACCGCTTGGCCTTCGAGGCGCTGCCCAACGCCGACAGCCGGCCCGTCCCGCCCAGACGGACCTGGCTGTCCGTCATGCGGCAGCGCCTGTCGACCGGACGCCGCGCCCTGGAAACGCAGGCCTGATCCGCTCCGCCTGTCGCCATCCCTCCCCCGTCTTCAGGCGGGCGGGAATGGCGGAACGGGGACGCTGGGCGGACGGCGGCCTCCCCCTGCTCCCCAGCCCTCTCGGGGGGCCTGACCGATCGGGGGCCCGACGGCCATGAACATGTGCCGCCGAGAGCGGGGAGCGGAACCCGGCGACCGCCCGCGCTGGTCCGGGCGGTTCGTACGGCCTGGAATGGTGGTTCAGTGAGGCGCGGCCGTGATGAGAGCCCTTTTGATATGGCCCGTGCTGCTCCTGATCGGCGCGACGTCTCCGGCATCCGGAAAGCGGCTGCGACCGGTCGTCCACCAGGCCCCGGAGATCGAGACCCTCGTCAACCGGGCGTCCGAGTTCCTGGAGGAGCGCGGCACCGGCGCCTTCGCGGACTTCAGGATCAAGGGCAGCCCCTGGCGCTACGGGGACGTCTACCTGTTCGTCGTCGACATGCGCGGGATCGTGCTGTTCAACGCCGCCCAGCCCGACCGCGAGGGACGGGATCTGCTCGGCGAGCGCGACGCCAACGGGAAGCAGTTCCACCGGGACTTCATCGACATCGTCAGCCGGTTCGGATCCGGCTGGATCGACTACATGTTTCCGAAGCCGGGTCAGGCCGTCCCGTCCGTCAAATGGAGCTACGTCTGCGAGACGCACGTGGCGGGCTCCGAGGCGCTCGTCGGGGCTGGCGTCTATGTCGAATAGCGCTGCATCTCTCCGCTCAGACCGTCCGTCGAGCCGCGAGCGCGAGGGCGAACCCGAGCCCGGCGAGCGCCAGCGCGCCCAGGACCGCCAATGCCGGGGCGGCGGCGGCGAAGCCCTCGCCGAGCGCGTCCTGATAGGCGGTGATCGCCCAGGCGTTGGGGGTGAGCCAGCCGGCCTGCTGGAGCCAGGGCGGCATCAGGAAGCGCGGCACCATCGAGCCGCCCACCGCCGAGAGCAGCAACACTCCGAATGTCGAGGCGAGGTGCGCCTGCTGGCGCGAGGCCGCCAGCGCGCAGGCGGCGAGCGCCAGACCCGCCGCCATCGCGGAGACCAAGAGGCACGTGGCCAGGAAGGCCGGCCAGTGGGGACCGATCTCGACCCCGTAGAGCAGCGCGGCGGCCAGGAAGATCAGGCCCGCCTGCACGACGCCCTGGAGCGTCAGGAAGCCGAACTTGCCGAGTACCACCACCGGCAACCCGCCGGGCCCGGCCATGAGCCGCTCGCTGAGCCCGGTCTCGCGCTCCTCGACCAGCGACATCGCCCCCTGCATCGCGGCAAACAGCAGGAACACCGCGGTGATCGCACCCGCATAGTAGCTGATCCGGGCGTTGGCGGTGCTGGCCGCGGTGCTGCGCCGCTCGACCATGTCGGCGAAGCTGAACGGCTCTTTCTTCGCCCGCTGTTCGGCGAAGGCCTCGTCGAGGAAGCGCCGTTCGTCCGGTCCGATCTTGCCGGTGCGCTCCACGTCGGCGACGATCCGCGAGAGGACCACGTCGGGCAGCGACTCGTTCAGAACGCGCTGGAACTGGCCCAGGGCGATCGGCGTCGCCAGGGCCTTGGCGGGGTTCTCCACCAGCACCACCGGCCGGTCGGTGGGCGGCGTGTCGCCGGGATTGGGCGCTCCGTCGGAGGGCGCGGCGATCAGATCGCCGCGCAGGGCGAGCGCCACGTCGACCTCGCCCGAGCGCACAGCCCGGACGACACCCGCGAGATCGGTCTCGGGCAGGCGGGTGACCCGCAGGGACGGATCGGCCGCGAGCGCGTCGGCCAGGCGCCTTGTGGCGGCGGTCTGGACCAAGTCGGCGAGCCCGAGATGGATGCGGATCCGGTCGCCGGTCGCCCCGGAGAAGATCGCCGCGAAGATCGAGAAGATCACGGTCGGCAGCACGAACGCCATCACCAGGGCGGCGCGGTCGCGCAGCAGGCTCAGGGCCATCACGCGGAAGGCGGCGCCGATCATCCGGCCGTCCCGTCCCGCCGGACGGGGGCCGGGGCGCCAGTCACCGCCCGGGGCCGGAGCGCGTCGAGGTAGAGGGCCTCCAGGCGCGGGGCGCGTACCCGGACCTCGGCCACCGGCACGCCCTGGGCACGCAGGCTGCCGAGCAGGGCCGCGCCGTCGAGCCCGGATCGCTCCACCGAGCGCCAGGTCAGGCCACCCGGCTCCGCCACCGCGAAGCCGGCCCGGCGCAAGGCCGCCTCGGCAGCTCCGTCGGCTGGGGCCGTGAGGCTCAATTCCCGCTCTGGGGCGCCCGTGCGCAGCTGTGCCAGCAGGTCGGCGAGGCGGCCGGCGCGCACGATCCGCCCCTGCGCCAGGAACGCGACCCGCGCGGCGAGGCGCTCCGCCTCGGCGAAGTCGTGCGTGGCGATCAGGATCGCGGTGCCGGCCGCCTTGAGCCGGTCGAGAACGGCATGGATCGCCGCCCGGGCGGCGAGGTCGACTCCGCTCGTCGGCTCGTCGAGGAGGACGAGGCGCGGCCGGTTCATCAGGCTCGCCGCGATGTTGACCCGGCGCCGGTAGCCCCCCGACAGCGTCCCGACCGGGCGGCGCGCCACCCCGCCGATCTCGGCCATCGCCAGAGCCGCCTCCACCGCGGCCCGCCGGTCGCGCCGGGGGACGCCCGCGAGCTGGCCGAAGACGCCGAGATTCTCCGCTACGGTCAGCTTCGGATAGAGGGCGATCTCCTGCGGCACCCAGCCGATCGCCCGGCGGGCACCGCCCTCCCGGTACGGATCGGCCCCGGCGACGCGCACGGTCCCCGCATTCGGGCGCAGACGGCCCGCCACGAGGCGCATCAGCGAGGATTTGCCGGCCCCGTTCGGCCCGAGGAGCGCCAGGGTCTCGCCCGGTTCGAGATCGAGATCGACGCACTCCAGGACCCGTCGCCCCCGGAGGTCGAGATCGACGCCCGCGATCCGGACGAGGGGATCGGCCATCGCCTCAGCGCCGGGGCAGGGCGCGGGCGAGGCGCACCCGCAGGGCTGCGCCCGGCTCGCGCAGCCCGAACGCGGCCTCGGCGAAGTCCGGCCGCACCCGCCGCCCGGCGAGGCCCGAGAATCCATAGGGTTCGAGGGGCAGGCCCAGCCCGGTGCGGTCGAGGCGGCCGTTGTCGTTCGCGTCCTGATAGGCCGCCACGGCGTAGGTCCCCGCCGGCACGCCGCGGAAGGTGAACTGGATCCGGTCTCCGGAGGCCGGTGCCTCGTCGCCCCGGGCGCAGGCGGCCTCCGACAGGCTCCCTTGGCAGAGGGCGACGCGCACCGGACCGCCGCCGGGTTCGATCCCGTCGATCTCGACCTGGACGCTCGCGGCTCCCGCCGGCAGGCTGGCGCAGAGGCTGACCGAGAGGACCAGCCCGGCGAGGCTGTGCCGCCGGCCCGCCCCGGTCACGAGGCCTCGCCGGAGGTGGCCAGAGGCGCGGTCTCGGGGATGCCCGCCGTGGCGGCGGCGCGGGCGCCGGCCAGTTCCTCGATCAGCAACCGGGCGGTGATCCGCGCGCCCTCGTAAATCACCGGCAGGCCGGAGCCCGGATGGGTGCCGCCGCCCACGAGGTAGAGCCCCGGTCCGAAGCGGTTGTGGGGCCGGAAATACAGCATCTGCATCAGGTCGTGGGCGAGGTTGAAGGTGGCGCCTTCGTGGACGGCGAAATCCTCTTCCCACTGGGTCGGGTCGATGATCCGTTCGTAGCGGATCCGCGACTCGATGTCGCCGAGGCCGAGGAGCTTCAGCCGCTCCAGGATCAGGCTCCGGTAGGTCTCACGGATCGACGGCCAGTCGATCCCGGCCTTCAGGTTCGGCACCGGCACCAGCACGTAGAGGGCGGTGTGCCCCGCGGGCGCCATGCCGCCGTCGGTGTAGCCGGCATGCTGCACGTAGAGCGACGGCTGCATCGGCAGCGTGCCCTCGGTGATCTCGCGGATGTTCTTCTCGTAGCCGTCGGCCAGGAGGATCGTGTGGTGCCCGAGGCTGTCGGGCATGGTCCCCTCGAGGCCGAGATACAGCATGAAGGTCGAGCAGGAGAGCCGGGCCTTGTGGATCTTGGCGTCGCGCCAGCGGGGGCGGTGCCGCTCCGGGACCAGGGCCCGCACCACCTTGGCGAAGTCGCCGTTGATCAGCACCGCGTCGGCGTTGAAGGTCTCGCCATCCGCCACGACGCCGCTGGCGCGCTTGCCGTCGAAGGTCACCCGCTCGACGTTGCTGTTGAGCCGGACATCGACGCCCATGCGCCCGGCCAGGCCCGCCATCGCATCCGAGACGGCGCCGCAGCCGCCGACCGGGTGGTAGACCCCGTGCTCGTATTCGAGGAACGACAGGATCGTGAACAGGCTCGGGCACCGGAACGGCGACATGCCGAGGTACTTGGTCTGGAACGAGAAGGCGAGGCGGACCCGGGGGTCGGCGAAGTGGCGCTTGAGATCCTTGTCGACGCTGCGCCCGGGATGCAGGTGGGGCAGGGCCGCCAGCATCGCCGGGCTCGCCATGCTGCGCAGGGTGTGGAAGGATTGCTGGAGGATCGGCTTGAAGTAGTCGAGCTTGGTCCGGTTCTCCGTGAAGAACGCCTTGACGTGCTTGGCATCCTCCGGTGCCAGGCGGGCGATCTCCTGCTCCATGCGGGCGATGTCGCCGGTCGCCCGGATCGTACCCGAGATGCCGTCAGTCCCCTCGAAGACGAGGTGGTATTGCGGATCGAGCCGTTCGAGCTTGACGTGATCCTCGAGCCGTTCCCCGCAGCTCGCGAAGATATCGGCGAGGATCTGGGGATAGAGGAAGAAGGTCGGCCCGATATCGAACTTGTACCCGCCCGGCGCCGCCACGGTCTTGGTGCGGCCGCCGACCTGCGCGTCCTTCTCGAACAGCGTCACGTGGACCCCGGCCCGCGCCAGCAAAAGGGCGGTGGCCAAGCCACCCGGACCGGCGCCGACCACGGCCACCCGGCGTCCGGTGAGCGCCCGCATCCCATTCCCAGACTGAAGCAACGCCGCCGACTCCTGCCAGAATCCCCCGGACCACAATAGCCAAGCTAGGCCCGTCTTCGCACGCGGCAATTGCTGCCGTTTGTCGCGCGCAGAACAGCGCAGGCTTCGAGACCCGTGAAGCACCGTCGCCCGGATCCCGCGGGGGTATCGCACGGGAGCGGCGGAACCGGGGCAAACGACCTCATGCCGAACGCGGCCCTGCGGGGCCGGCCCGTGCCGTGCGCCACAGCCACAGCGCGGTCAGGATCAGCGATAGCGTCGCGGCCGATCCGGTCCATTCCAGGGCGCCCCAGCCGGCCCAGCGGCCGGATCCGAGGGCGCGCACCAGCAGGGGGCCGGCGATCTGTCCGGCGGCGAAGGCCGCGGTCATCTGCGCCAGCAGGGGCGTCGGATTGTCGGGCCGCACCTCACCGGCCAGCTGCAGGCCGGCCATGGTCGCGACCATGAACGTACCGCCGACGAACACCGCCGAGGCGGCGATGGCCGGGAGGCTCTGGACGAGCAGGGGCAGGGCGGTGCCGAGCGCCATGACTCCCTGTGCCAGGGCCCAGATCCGCTGGCGGGACCCATGCGGCGCGAAATAGGCCACGGCCGCGACCGACAGGGCGGCGGCGAGGCCGAAGAGCGGCCAGGTCAGCCCGAAGACGAGCGGATCGGGTGCCAGCACCCGCGCCATCGACGGGAGGAACGTCGCCGGGACGATGTAGCCGAACCCGAAGGTCCCGTAGCAGAGGACGAGGCTCAGCTGCCTGGTCCGGGGGAGCGGCGCTGTTGCCGCCGCCGCGCGCTCCGTGAGCGCGGCCGGTCCGGTGTCGGGCCCGGAGGGCCGCAGCGCGGATAGCGCCCAGACGAGCAGAGCGCCGGCGCCGGCGACCGAACCCAGTTCGAGCCACAGCCTGTGCGCCGGCTGGCGTCCCCCCAGCCATGTGAGCACGCCGGCCAGGGCGATGCCGAGCCCGACGCCCGTGTAGATCCAGGCTCCGGACCGGCCGGCCTGCCGTCGAGCGAGTTCGGCGAGGCACCAGCCGCTCGCGCAGACCAGCGCCCAGGCGCTGAACACCCCGGCGGCCCCCCGCAAGGCGAGGCCGAGCAGCGCGGTCGCGCCGGTGTCGACCGCGGCCATCGCGAGGGTCGTCAGCGCGACGCCGATCAGGCTCAGCAGCAGGCCGCGGCGTGGGTCGCGGGCGAACCACGATGCGGTCAAGGCGCCGAGGAAGTAGCCGCCATAATTGGCGGCCGCCCATTCCGCGCCCGCCGCCGTGGTCAGGGTGCCGTCCCGGATCATCAGCGGCATCAGCGGCGTGAAGGCGAATCGGCCGATTCCCATGGCGACCGCGAGGGCCACGAGACCGCTTCCGACAATCGGCCAGGTCGTGCGGGGCGGCGCGGCGGGGATGGAACATGTCGTGCTCATCGACGGTCGATTGAGCACGCGCCGACCGGCCTTGGAAAATGATTTCTCGCGCCGCGCCGCGCTTCCGGGGGCGCGAAGGCTCGCGACGACCGGCGCCTTGAACGTGCGAATCGCTGGCCGAACTCCGTCTCTGCCTTACGTGTCGGGATCATCCGGCATCACGATGCGTTCCATGGGTCGTCTACGGCAATTCGTTGCAGAGAATGTCTACGCGAAGCTGTTCCGGTCTCCGCACTGGCGCGTCGGCTGGCGGCATGTCTCGGGTCCCGACCTGTGGGACACGCAATCGCTGGCGGACACGCGCTGGAACCGCCTGCCGGATCCCGGCATCCGCTTCTTCGCCGATCCGATGGCGATCGCGCATGACGGGCGGACGATCCTGTTCGTGGAGGATTTCCACCATCACCGGCAGAAAGGCGTCATCTCGGCCGTCGAGCTGACCCCGGCCGGACCCGTCGGGCCGGTGCGCCAAGTGCTCGAAGAACCCTGGCACCTGTCCTACCCGCACGTGTTCGAGCACGACGGCGCGATCTGGATGATTCCGGAAAGCTGCGAGAACCGCCAGGTCGTCCTCTATCGCGCGGACCCGTTTCCGGATCGCTGGACACGCGAGGCCGTGCTCATCGACGGATTGCCGCTGACCGACGCGACCCTCGTCCAGCACGACGGTCTGTATTGGCTGCTCGCGACCTTGGAGAATCCCGCCTCCGCCTCGGCGGATCTGTGCCTGTTCCACGCGGCGAGCCTCTTCGGCCCGTGGCGACCCCATCCGGGCAACCCGGTGCTGCACGACGCCCGCACCGCGCGGTCGGCGGGGCCGATCGTGCGTCGCGACGGCCGCTTGTGGAGACCGGTCCAGGATTGCAGCCACCATTACGGCGCCGCCGTCGGGCTGGCCGAGATCACGCGCCTCGACACAACCGGCTACGAACAGAATGTCCGGAGCACGCTCGCCCCGTGCCGGGCTTGGCCCGGGCGGCGACTGCACACGCTGAGCCAATGCGGCGGCTTCGAGTTCATCGACGGGTCGGCCAACGTGTTGCGCTGGTCGCCGTTTGCCGGCGCGACCTGAAGCGCCGCGCAGCCGCGTCCCGGCGACGGGGGGCCGATGGTGCACAGGACGCGCGATCGAGCGATGAGTTCACGCCGTGATCCGATCCGACGTGCTCGGCCCGGGCTTCAGAGCGTCGTCCCGAGGGCTGGCGGTCGAGTCTCGGGAGACAGACGACGCGCTACGAGGGCTGAAGCAGCGATCGATAGACGTTGATCGTCTCGTCGGCCATGCGCTTGCAGGACAGCCAATCGAGGTTGGTTCTCGCCGCCCGGCGCCACCGTTCCAGTTCCGCCGGATCGCGCAGCACGCGGCGCAACTCCTGCGCCAGGAAAGCCGGGTTGTGCGGCGGGATCAGGATGCCGGCGCGGCCATGATCGAGCAGTTCAGGGATGCCGCCCACGGCGGTCGCGATGACGGCGCACCCGGCCTCCCGAGCCTCTGCGACGGCGAGGGGAAAGGCTTCGGTATGCGATGCCAGCACGAAAACCGAAGCCTCCCGCAAGGCTCGGTAGGGTTTGGCGATAAAGCCTTGGAAGTGGATGCGATCCGAACCGTTCGTCTGTGCTTTGAGCGTTTCGAAATATTCGCGGTCGGGTCCAGATCCCAGGATTTGGAGCGTGGCGTCCGGAAACTCGTCTGCAATGTCCCCGAACGCGGAGATCAGATCGCCTACGCCTTTCCTGCGGTACAGGCCCGCGACGGTGATGATCACGGGCGGCTTGCGACCCGGAGGACGCGCCTCCCGAGCATGGACCTCCGCCCGGCGCCGTGGCGATTGCAGGATGCCGTGCCGGACCACGTGCATCTTGTCGTAGCGAAAACCGCGCTTGTGAAAAGCGCGCCGCCCACTCTCGGACAGAACGATGACGCGGTCGCCGGCCTGCATCAAATTCGATGTCAACCGCCACTCGTTGTGGACGGTCGTGATCAGACCATAATCTCCGAAGCCGGCCAGATCTCGACCCAGTCGCAGCAGCACCGCACCGGTCATCATGTGGGCATGCACGATGTCGGGCTTACGTGACCTGATGATCTCCCGGAGTCGAGGCAGGGCTTTGAGGAACGGCCATCCCGATCGGACGTACATGTTCGCGTATTCATGATGAATATTATATTCAGATAAAAGATCTACGTACCCGCCTCCGGAACTGACGAACGAGACGTCGTGTCCGGCTTCGGATTGCATGCACGCCAGATCGACGGCCGAATTGACAATCCCGTTGCCTTTGTTGACCAATTCGTTCGCGGCGTGCAAGATTTTCATATACGGCTCCGTATCGAGCTTGTCGCGCCGATAATAATCTTTGCCAATAATCTTCACATCTTGAACTGAGTACGTTGCGCGCCGCTGAGACTCCCTCCACTCAGGAACGTGAGCGGGGTAGGACGGTATGGCCTACTTTTCCGCGGTATCATGATGACAGTGACTACGTAACACGACTCTAATTGTGCAGACGGCCCCGTATTTGCCGGATAAAATTTGGGCGATTGCCTGAACCGTCGTCGCGGCTACGTCGCGTAACCGAGCTTGGGCGCCGGAAACGGCGAGCCGGGGCCTGTTTCCCGCGACCCAGCGCTGAACCGGCATTCGGCCGGGCTCGCGTGGTCAACGGGGCTCATCCGAGGACCAGGCCTCTCCGTGACGGCAGGCGCGCTGTCCACGTCGTCCCGATGTCATCGCGTGCGGCCGTCGTACGTCGCAGACGAAGCGCGTCGATTCGCGCGCTCACCCCCGCACCCGTCCGAACTGCCGGCATCGGATGCGGCAGCCCTGCCGGGTGCTATGGGCGAGGCGCGCGTCGCGCCGAACCGGTCCCCTCCGCGGCGGCGAGCGCTTCAGTTGCTCAATCGGACCGATGCCACGGCGGTCGAGAACAGCTGAAGCATGGCGGCCGTGATGTCGCCGCCGGACGCGACTGGGAAATACAATCCGTCCGACGCGCACGACTTCAGCGACGGCCCGATCTGGTTTTCGTAGGGTCGGACGTAGGAGTTGTAGAAACTGTTGTCATAAAGCGGCAGATACTGCGTATAGATGATTCCGATGCGGACGTTGTTGTTTTTAAGCGCCTTGCACGTCGACGGACTGAAGGGTCCGATGAAGCGATTGCTCTGGTACTGAAAGCCCGCACTCTGGTTGGTGACGGTGCCCCCGGTATCCTCGACGCCATCGGTCACGAAGAAGAGGAACCGGATCGGCGACGCCGCGGTGGCACCGGTGCCGCTGGCCGGAATCGTCGCATTCATCTTGGTGATGGCGCGTTCGAAATCGGACTGATTGTCGGATTGATTATAATACGCGTAGGCAATGTCGATATTGGCCGCTGCCGTCTTGATCTGGCTCAGGGTCGCGGTCATCGCCTGGAGGCGCGTCTGTGTCGTGGAATCGTTGAAGGTCCACATCTCCATCTGGAATTGCTGCGGCAGCGACATGCTGGCATTCGCCTGATCGACCAGCGCCGACACGGCATCGCGCAGGACCTGGATCCGCAACTTGATGTTGTTTTTCTGGGCGATGTGGTAATTGTCGTTCAGGTTGTCGCCGGTCACATTGCCCCAGGCATCGAAGGTGTGCTGATGGCAGGCAAACGCACAGCCGCCGGTGGCATTCTTCATGTTGTTGACATCGGTGTCGGTCGCGGCCAGCCCCATCGACGGGGAATTGTCGAGTAGAAGATAGAAATTGATATATTGAAACAAATTGCGGGTGCTCGAAGCGGTCCCGCCGATATTCATCGTCACGACCTTCATCATCGAGGCGAGGCTGGTCTTGACGGTCGCGGTGTAGCTCGCCGTGAGGCTCAAGGTCGACGCCCCATTGACCGGCGTCCCGGGGGTGAACGACGTGACGGTCACGCCGGGAACCTTGGCGGCCTCCGTTCGGAACTGCGTCTCCATGTTCTGAAGATTGGTCGTCGAGATGGAATTGGCCTTCTGCGACATGACCGCGAGCACCGCGCCATCGAGGGCCGTGTCGAGCCGCGCCTTGACGGCGTTGCGGCGGCCGTAATCGATCGCCGCGGCCGAGGCGAAGAGGATCGGCATCGCCACCAGGGCGAGGGTTATCGCGACCTGCCCGGACCGGGCGCGGCCGTAATTCAGCACCAGATGTCTGACGTACCGGTTCACCCGGCCAGGAAACGAGGACAGGGCACCCTCCCGCGATCGTGGGCGCGCTCCGGCCGAACCGCGTGCCGGTTCGTCGCGCGCGCTGAAACAAGGACGCAGAGCCAGCGATCGGGCATGGCTCTAGCTGTAGTTCGGGCAGACCGTACCGCCCGGCATGACGATCTCGTTCACGGTCCGCTCCGACCATGGGATCTGCCGGGTGAAGGTCAGACCGCCCGCTCCGAAGATCCACTTGTACAGCGCGCTGCCGATGATCGGCGTGTAGCTCATCGTGACCTCGGCCAGGATGTAGCGGGCGCCGTCGAACTGGTAGGCGGCCGGCGTGGCCGGTAACCCGTTCGTCCCGTTGATCTGGAGGGCCGGGCGCTGCGTCGCGTTCTGGGCCCAGCTGGAACAGACGCCGCCGTAGAGTGCGCCGGAGATGGACTCGACGCCCATGGCGTTGACGACGATCTGGAGGCCCGAGGCGTTCAGCGGCCGAAGGATCGTGGTCGCGGCACCCGCGATCGTCGCCATGTCGCTGGTCGAGGGCTTCGGATTGTCCGCGCGCCCCGACAGGTCGCCGAGCGTCCGTGCGAACAGGGTCAATTTGCGGTTCGCATCGAGGATGCGGGTCAACTCGATCGTGCCGAAATAGATCACGATGAGCACCGGGAGGACGAGCGCGAACTCCACCGCGGCGACTCCCCGCGCGTCGCTGCGGAAGCGCTCCAGGCGTTTCGCGAGGGCCGCCATCACGAGCATACGGATTGGGTGGTGTAGGGCTCGATCTTGAAGACGGTCGCGGCCTGCAGCACGCGCCGCTTGTTCGGCAGGCTCGCCGTGGCCAAGCCGAGGAGCGGGAAGTAGACCGGAATGTCGACGGCGGCCTGAACCACCATGATCGTGGAGGCCCCCCCGCAGGTGTAGCTCTGGAAGTTGGGATTCCAGTCGCTGACGCCGCTGCTGTTGGTGGCCACGGGCGAGACCGCGGAGGCCGAGGCGTAGCTGGAGGCCTGCGTGACGCTGACGCGGACATTGGCGCAGGTGAAGATCGTCACCCGCGCGGCGCCGCTCGGTTGCGTGCAGATCGCGGTCCGGAAGCGGCTGATCAGCGTCGCCGCATCGGTCGTGCCGGAAGTCGAGGTCTGGAACGCGCCCGTGTAGATCTGGCGCCCCGCCTCGACGACGGCCTGCTGCAGGATCTCCTGCTCCCACGCGACCAGCCCGTTCTCCAGGCAGGCGCCGACCAGGGCGAGGAACGGAAGCGCGACGAAGCCGAACTCGACCGCCGTGGCGCCGCTCCGCTCGCGACACAGACGTGCGACGAGGGGTGGAAGCCTCAACCATCGGGGAGCGGCGTAGCGCAATGATCTCACGGTCTGACCCAAC
Source organism: uncultured Methylobacterium sp. (assembly GCA_964242725.1). Classification (GTDB taxonomy): domain Bacteria; phylum Pseudomonadota; class Alphaproteobacteria; order Rhizobiales; family Beijerinckiaceae; genus Methylobacterium. The sequence goes on along the minus strand of CAXTCV010000001.1, from coordinate 27,624 downwards.
GGGTTGGGAATGCCGGACCGACTAGACCAGGGAAGTCTTACGTTTTTCCGTATGTCACCGTGAAGACCCGATCGATTGTCCGATCGCGCCGACCCTTATCCACGATCATCGCGCGGAGTGTTTCCCTGCCGAGATGCGCCGTCCGGGCGGCATCCCGGCGCTCATCGGCCGCGACCAAGGCGCCCCTGGCCGCGGGCGATGCTGTGCAGGGCGATCCCCGCCGCGGTGGCGACATTGAGGGAATCGAAGCCCGCGGCCATCCCGATGCGGACCGGCCGCGCCCGGGCGAGGAGCGCCGCTTCCAGCCCGGGCCCCTCGGTGCCGAGGATCAGGAGCGCCCGGGCGGGTGCGGCGCGATCGTCCAGGGCCTCGGCCGCCCCCGGGCTGAGCGCCAGCGCCCGCAGGTCGAGGGCTTCGGCGAGGCGCAGCCAGTCCTCCCCCGGGCCGAGCCGCGCGAAGGGCTGGATCAGGGCGGCCCCGGCCGAGACCCGGATGCTCTTCCGGTAGAGCGGATCGCAGCTCGCCGCGTCGAGGAGCACCGCGTCCGCCCCGAAGGCGGCGGCGTTGCGGAAAGCGGCACCGACATTGTCGTGGTTGGTCAGCCCCGCGAGGCCCAGCACCAGGGCCGGGGCGGGCGCGGGCGGCACCAGCTTGGCCGCGTCGGGGTCCGGTCCGCGCAGCCCGACCGCCAGCACCCCGCGGTGGATCGGGAAGCCCGTCAGGGCGCTCATCACGGCCTTGGCGGCGAGGAAGACCGGCGGCGGCTCCGGGCATGCGGCGACGGCCTCGGCGAGGCCGGGCCAGCGGTCCGGCAGGAGCAGGATCGATTCGGCGCGGAAGCGGCTGCGCCGGCCGAGCAGCAGCCGCAGGGTCACCTCGCCCTCGGCGATGAAGCGCCCGGCGCGGCCGACGAGGTCGCGCTCGCGCATGCGGGCGTAGGGTTCGAGGCGGGGATCGTCCGGGTCGGTGACCGTGTCCGGGGCCGCGCCCACCTCAGCCCTGCGACCGCTCGGTCCGGCTGGCGAGCGGGTCGGCCTCGGCCCTGGTCGGCACCTTCACCAGCGCCTCGCCGTCGAGGACCGTCTCCCCCGCCACCGAGCACTGGCAGGCGAGGCGCGCGCGCCGCCGCTCGGGCATCAGCTCGGCGACCGTCACGGTGACCTCCACGACGTCGCCGATGCGCACCGGCGCGCGGAAGTTCAGGGTCTGCGAGATGTAGACCGCGCCCGGTCCCGGCAGGCGGGTGCCCAGGACCGCCGAGATCAGCCCGGCGGTGTACAGGCCGTGGGCGATGCGGGTGCCGAACGGCGTGCGGGCGGCGAAGTGCTCGGAGAGATGGATCGGATTGCGGTCGCCGGTGATCTCGGCGAAGCCCACCACGTCCGAGGAGGCGATGGTCTTCGACAGGGTCTCCGACAGGCCGATCTCGAGATCCTCGAAATAGAGCACGCGCAATTCGGGCAGCATGGCTCGGCAGACCTCCGCTTCCGGCCGATGACGCGTTCCGCGCAGCCGGCTTCGGAACCGGCCTCGCACGATCGCGGCGGCGAATCCACCCGGACGAAGGCGGAAGGGCGTCGAACTTTCTTGAGTCGCGGACAGGGATTTCTCAACGGCCCTCGACAGGCATGCCGGCCTCGGCGAAGACGCGTCCCGTGACCGTCGATGATGCCGCCCGGCCCGTGCCGCCCGCCCTCCGCCCCGTCGTGGCCCGCGTCGCGGCGCTGAACCTCGGCTATTTCGGCATCGAGATCGCCGTGGCGCTCGCCATCGGCTCGGTGGCGCTGATCGCCGACAGCCTCGATTTCCTGGAGGACGCGGCGATCAACCTGCTGATTGTCGCGGGCCTCGGCTGGAGCGCGCGCAACCGGGCGCGGCTCGGGACCGCGATGGCGGGCATCCTGCTCCTGCCGGCTGTGGCGGGTGCCTGGGCGGCCTACGCCAAGGTCTCGGATTTCGTGGCCCCGGCCGCCCTGCCGCTGACGCTCACCGGCCTCGGGGCGCTCGCCGTGAACCTCACCTGCGCGCTGATGCTCGCCCGGCACCGCACCGGATCGGGCAGCCTGACCCGCGCGGCCTATCTCTCGGCGCGCAACGACACCTTCGCCAACCTGGCGATCATCGCGGCCGGGCTCGTGACCGCCTTCCATCCCTCGCCCTGGCCGGACCTCGTCGTGGCGGCGGGCATCGCGATCCTCAACGCCGAGTCCGCCGTCGACATCCTCCGGGCTGCCGCGGCCGAGCGCAGAGCCGCACGATAACCGAAGCCATGCGAATCGTCCCCATCTCGGACCTGCACCTGGAGCGGCGGCGGCTGGACCTGATCCCGCCGCCCGCGGCGCCGTTCGACCTGCTCGCCTGCCCGGGGGACCTCTACGAGGGGCACCCCGAGCGGGGGCTCGCGGCGTTGCTGCACCTCGCGCAGGGCCGGCCCGTCGTGCTGGTGCCGGGCAACCACGAGCGCTACGCCCCGACCGGGGACGGGCGCAGCGCGCCGGAGCTGCTGGCGGCCCTGGAGGCCGAGGTGACGCGGCTCAACGGGCTCGGCGCCCGGATCCACCTGCTCCAGGGGGCGCAGACGTGCATCGTCGACGGGGTGCGCTTCGTCGGCACGACCCTGTGGAGCGACTGGGCCCTCGCCGGGCGCTGGCTGGCCCCGGACGCGCCGGACCGGCCCGTGGACCCGGTGGCCTATGCGGCCGACCGCATGACCGATCCGGTCACGGGCTCGCGGGAATATCTCGGTTCGATCCGCAAGGCCGACGGCAGCCCCTGGCAGCCCGCGGACGCCATGGCGGCGCACCGGGCCGAGCGGGCGGCGCTGCACGCCGCCCTCCGGATCCCGCATGACGGCCCGACCGTTGTGGTGACGCACCATCCGGCGAGCCCGCTGGCGGCGGACCGGTTCCGGGACGCGCCCGGCGTCCCCTGGTGGGTGCCGGCCTTCTACGCCAGCACCGCGCTCGACGACCTCGCCGATGCCGAGCGGCCGGAGCTGTGGATCTCCGGCCATTTCCACGCCGCCCACGACATGGCGATCGGGCGCTGCCGGTGGGTGTCGAACCCGGTGGAGGGGGCGGGCTACCGGAGCGACCGCTTCGTCGAGGTCGAGCGGCGCTGATCCGGCGCCTCACTGCACGTTCCGGTGCCGCCGTATCCGGACACGGCCGAGGTCGAGCCGCGCCCGCGTGCCGCGCCGCCAGTCCGACCTTCGGATGGGAGTGGATGCGGACCAAGCCGCACCGGGCGCGGGACGCGACGTTTCGAGGTCCTGCGTCAGGCGATCGCGGACGCCCGCCTGTTTCGCCCGCACCATGCCGGGGGTCGGGAACAGGTCGACGACGCGCCGGATCACCCCGAGCACGATGCGCTTCGGGACGATCGGAAGGTCGCGCTGCCGGTGCGACCGGGACGGAACCGATGCGCGGAAAAGACGCCGACGACAAATCGGAGCCCAGAGGCCGGGATGAGGCTCGGTCCTTCGTCGGCGACCCGCGGGTCGATCAGGATCGTGTCCCGGGTCGTCGCACGCATCCGGTCGGTCCCCCTGGCATTACGGCCCGGCTTCGAGACAGAGGGCGGCCGGAGGCACGGTCGGGCCGGCGGACGCGCACCACCGGCCCGGACCATCTCAGCCGTGGACCAGCACGTTGCGGAACTGCCAGGGATCGCTGGTGTCGATGTCCTCCGGGAACAGGCCCGGACGGTCGGTGAGCGGGGTCCAGTCGGTGTAGACGCCCACCACCGGGCCGAGATACGGGGTCTGGACCTCCAGGCAGCGGCGGAAATCCATCTCGTCGGCCTCGACGATGCCGGCCTCCGGGTTCTCCAGGGCCCAGACCATGCCGGCGAGCACCGCCGAGGTCACCTGCAGGCCGGTGGCGTTCTGGTAGGGGGCGATCGCCCTCGTCTCCTCGATGGAGAGCTGCGAGCCGTACCAGTAGGCGTTCTTGGCGTGGCCGTAGACCAGCACGCCGAGCTCGTCGATGCCGTCGACGATCTCGGTCTCGTCGAGGATGTGCTGCTGCTCCTGCACCTTGGCGGCCTTGCCGAACATCTCGTGGAGCGACAGCACGGCGTCGTCGGCCGGGTGATAGGCGTAGTGGCAGGTCGGCCGGTACACCGGCGTCCCGCCCTCCTGCACCGTGTAGTAGTCGGCGATCGAGATCGCCTCGTTGTGGGTCACCAGGAAGCCGAACTGGGCGCCGGCGGTCGGCACCCAGGTGCGCACGCGGGTGTCGGCGCCCGGCTGCAGCAGGTAGATGGCGCAGGCCGAGCCCTTCTCCTGCCCGCGGGCATTGGCGGGCATCCAGGTCTCGTGGGTGCCCCAGCCGAGCTCGGCCGGCTGGTTGCCCTCGGAGACGAAGCCCTCCACCGACCAGGTGTTGACGAAGACGCCCCGCGGCTTCGGGGTCTTGGCGCGCTGGGTATCCCGCTCGGCGATGTGGACGCCCTTGACGCCCAGATCCTTCATCAGCGCGGCCCATTCGGCCTTGGTCTTCGGCTCGGGCCGCTGCAGCCCGGTATCCTGGGCGATGTTCAGGAGCGCCTGCTTGACGAACCACGAGACCATGCCGGGATTGGCGCCGCAGCACGAGACCGCCGTGGTGCCGCCGGGCTTCTGGGCGCGGGCGTCGAGGATGTCCTGGCGCAGGGCGTAGTTGGTGCGGTCGCCCTGGCTCTTGGTCTTGTCGAAGTAGAAGCCCGGCCAGGGCTCGGCCACCGTGTCGATGTAGAGGGCGCCGAGTTCACGGCAGAGTTCCATGATGGCGCGCGACGCGGTGTCGACCGAGAGATTCACGCAGAAGCCCTGGCCGCCGCCCTCGGTGAGGAGCGGGGTGAGCACGTCGCGGTAGTTCTCCGGAGTCAGCGCCACGGTCTCGAATCGCAGGCCGTGCTTCTCGGCGAGCGCCCGGTGGGTGTCGACCGGGTCGATCACCGTGAAGCGGGCGCGGTCGTACGCGAAGTGGCGCTCGATGAGGGGCAGGGTGCCCCGGCCGATCGAGCCGAAGCCGATCATCACGATGGGCCCGCTGATGCGGCCATGAATCGGGTGATGGGTCGGCTGATCGGACATGCGGGAGATCCTCGGGTCTGACGGACGCCCGGCGCGTCCGCGGCTTGTGGGGCTCGCAGGCGGGTTATGGCGCGCGTATGACAGTGGGGCGACAGGTCCGCGCAGGCGGTGCCCGACGGCCGATGGGCGCCCGTCGCCGGGCGGGGGCTCAATGGCGTCTCACCCGTCACGGGTCAACTGTCCGCCGTGTCGAGACCTTAACGCCGCGTTCACGCGTGCGTCGTCCCGGCATGAACCACATGCATGCCGACTGCGCGTCTCGACCCGTGGTCCGCGTCTCTCGCGGTGGTCATATTGCGTTGCAGCAAGGCCGCCGAGATGGCCGACAGCCGCGGGGCTTCCGGAAACGTCCGAGATCCAGATCGTCGGAGTCCGTCATGCTCGCACTCATCACCTCCCGGATCCCCGGCCCGGTCACCGAGACCGTGGATCGCGATCCCGGGATCCTGACCCTGGTGTTCGTCTGCGCCCGCGCCCTCCGCAGCGGGACCGAGGCTGCCTTCGCCCGTCGCTGCGAGCTGGCCCGCGCCGCCGGTGGGCCGAACCCGCTCTGACGGGTCCCCCGCGGCGGAGCGGTCTCGCCGGCGTGGACACCGGGGCGATTGCTTCGTCCCCGTTCGGGCTTTAGGCGGCTCTGCCGTTCCATGGCCCCGGGGTTGTTGATTCCATGCCGACGATTCGCGCGCTCGTGCGCTTCAGCCTGACCGTGACGCTGCTGCTCGCCGTTCCGCTGGCGGCGTCGCGGGCCCAGGATGCCGAGCCGGAGGCTGCCGCCCCGGCCGATGCCCCGCCGAAGGCGCGGGCCAAACCCCGTCCGAAGCCGGTCGCACCGAAACCGGCGGCCAAGCCTGCGCCTGCAGAAGCCAAGTCTGCGCCTGCAGAAGCCAAGCCTGCGCCCGCAGAAGCCAAGTCTGCGCCGGCGGAAGCCGCGCCGGCCGCCGCCGCATCGGCCCCGGCGCACGCCGCGTGGCCCACCGGCGCCAGTACCGTCAGCGAGAGCTACGGCGATTGGACCATGACCTGCACGCGCCCGAGCGAGAAGATCACCTGCATCGTCGCCCAGTCTCAGGGCGATTCGCAGACCGGGCGCCGCAAGTTCGGTTTCGAGCTTCAGACCCCGGCGAACGGCCGCTCGGAGGGGATCGTGCTGATGCCCTTCGGCCTGTCGATCGAGCCGGGCGTCACCTTCAAGCTGGACGAGCAGGCCCTCGGCAAGGGCGCGCCCTACACGGCCTGCGGGCCGGACGGCTGCTTCGTCCCGATCAGCTTCCCGACGCTGGCCCTCGACGGCATGCGGGCCGCCAAGACGCTCTTGGTGATCGGCCAGAAGTCGGGCGGCAGCGACGCGACGACGATCACGGTTCCGCTCAAGGGTTTCGCACAGGCCCTCGACCGCGCCGTCGCCCTGAGCGGCTGAAAGGGCCGGCGGTCCGGCGGATTTGCGGGGTACGGTTAAGGCCGCGTTAGCCGCGCCGCCGCAGGATGCCCGGGACATGTGGCGCCGCGCGCCGCGGCCCCGCCGGAGCCGCGCGCCGGAATCGGATCGGCGAGGCGATGGGAGCGGTGGGCGGGCGACCCCGGATCGGTCGAGGGCTCGGGGCCCGGCTCCTGCGCGTGGCGCTGTCGCTGGTGGCGCTGCTGGCGGCGATCGATCCGTCCCTGGCCGCCCAGCTGGTCGGCGCCAAGGGCAGCGAGAGCGGCGCCGGCCCCGGCGGCTACGGCCGCATCGTGCTCACCTTCGACAAGCCCGTCGCGGTCAAGGCCAAGCTCGCCGGCGGCGTCCTGCTCCTCGGCTACAGCGAGCACGTCGCCCCGGGCCCCGAGCGCCTGGCCGAGGAGATGCCCGCCTACGTCTCGAGCGTCCGGCGCGATCCCGACGGGACCGGCCTGCGGGTCGCCCTCCAGCGGCCCTACCGCATCAACCTGCAGTCGGCCGGCGAGCGGGTGTTCGTCGACCTGCTGTCGGAGGGCTGGGCCGGCCTGCCGCCGCCGCTGCCGCCCGAGGTGGTGGCCGACCTCGCCCGCCGCGCCAGGGCCGCCGAGGAGGCGCTCAGGGCCCGCGTGCCCGAACCGGTGCGCAAGCCCCTGTCCCTGGAACTCGCTCTGCTCCCGACGCTGACGCGCCTGTCGCTGCGCCTGCCCGCGGAAGCGGTCACGACCCTCACCGCCGAGGGCGCCGCGACGCGGCTGCGGATCGTCGGACCGTGGACCATCGATACGGGCGGGACGCGCGGGCGTCCCCGGCCCGGCATCGCCAAGCTGGCCACCGAGACGGATGCGACGTCGGCCAGTCTGCTCGTCACCCCCGAGGATGGGTTCGGCATCGGCACGGAACGCGAGGACGGAGCCTTCCTCCTGGACGCGGTCCGCCGCAAGCCCCCCGAATCCGCGAGGACCGCCATCGAGGTGCCCGGGCCCACGAAGCCGGAGCCCGCGGGCGCGACGCCGCCCGTGCCCGTCCCCGCGCCCGAACCGTCGCGCCGGGCGGCGGCGCCGGCCGGTCCGGACCGACCGCCCGAGGCGCCGCCGAAGCGCCGGGCCGGGTCCGGCCTGGTCTTCCCGTTCCACGCCCTGCCGCCGGCCGTCCTGTTCGAGCGGGGCGGCGTCGCCACGCTGGCCTTCGAGACCGCCGAGCCGGTCGTGGTCCCCGCCGGCAGCCAGGGCCTCGTGCCCGTCGGCGCGCCGGCGCGCACGGGACCGCTCCTGCTCCTGCGGTTCTCGGTGCCCCAGGGCCGCCTGGTCGATCTCAACGCGGTTGCCACGGAGAGCGGGCTCGCCTGGGAGCTGTCGGCGGGCGACAGCCTGAGCCCGAGCGACACGATCGACCCCCAGCGCAAGCCCGACCCCTCGGGCCGCATCGCGGTCTCGCTCGGCCTGCCGCGGCCCGGCTCGGCGACGTGGCTCGACCTCGACGGCGAGCGCATCGCGGTGGTGACCTCGGCGGCCCAGCGCCCCGTGGGCAACCCGAAGAGCCGGCGGTTCGTGGATTTCGAGATCCTGCCGAGCCGGCATGGCCTGGCGGTTCTCGCCGGCGCCGACGACCTCGCGGTGCGCCCCGAGCTCGACACCGTGACGATCCGCCGGGCGGGGGGCCTCGCCGCCTCCACGGTGGCGCGGAAGGCCGAGGTGGTCCTGGCCGAGGCCGGGGCGCTCGCCGTCGCGCCCGACGCCTGGGAGCGGGCGCGGTCCGGGAACGTGCGCGAGACCCTGCGCGGGTTCGCCAATGCGGCCGCCGCCGCGACGCCGGCCGAACGCGGCCCGGCGCGGCTCGCGCTCGCCCGGGCCGACCTGGCCAATGGGTTCGATCCCGAGGCCCTCGCCGCGCTCGCGGCGGCCGCCGCCGACGATCCGCTGCTCGCCGGCCAGCGCGACGTCGCCCTCCTGCGCGGCCTTGCGCTCGTGCGCATGGGGCGGACCGCCGAGGCGCTGCAGGCGCTGGCCGTGCCGGTGCTCGCCGGGGATCCCGAGGCCGCCCTGTGGCGGGCCATGGCGTCGGCCGGCGCGGGCGACTGGAAGACGGCCGAGACCGGGTTCCTCAAGGTCCTGCCCCTCGCCGAGGGCTACCCCGCGGACCTCGCGCAAGGGATTCGAACCGCCGCGGCGGAATCGGCCATCGAGAACGGCGACGCCGAGACCGCCGCCGCCCGCGCCGAGGACGCCCGGGACCTCTCCCCGTGGCTTCGCGACCGGCTCGCCCTCGTCCGGGCCCGCGTGGCCGAGGCGACGGGGCAGGTCGAGGCCGCCCTGGACGCCTATGCCGGGCTGGAGAAGTCCGCGGTGCGTCCGGTCTCGGTCGAGGCGAACCTCCGCAGCACGCTGCTGGCCCGCGCCGCCGGCACGCTGACGCCTGACGCCGCCACGGAGCGGCTCGAACGTCTCGCCCTGACGTGGCACGGCGGCGCGGTCGAGGACGGCGTCACATCCGGGCTCGCCCGCCTCTATCTCGGCGCCGGCCGCTGGCGCGATGCCTTCCTGGCGGTGCGCCGGGCCAACGCCTTCGCGCCCAATGCCACCGCCTCGGTGGCGCTCTCGCGCGAAGCGCAGGCGGCCTTTGAGAGCCTGTATCTCACCGACAAGGGGGATTCGCTGCCGGGGATCGAGGCGGTGGCGCTGTTCTTCGATTTTCGGGAATTGAGTCCGATCGGGCGGCGCGGCGACGAGGTGGTGCGCCGGCTGGCCGATCGCCTCGTGGGCCTCGACCTCTTGGACTCCGCCGCCGACCTCCTCCAGTACCAGATCGACAACCGGCTCACCGGCCCGGCCCGGTCCGCCGTCGCGGCGCGGCTCGCGACGGTGCGGCTGATGGACGACAAGCCGCTGCAGGCGCTGAAGGTCCTCGACGCCACAGAGATGCCGGAGCTTCCGCGCGAGCTGAACCGGGCCCGCGGCCTGATCCGCGCCCGCGCCCTGTCGGACCTGACCCGCACCGACCTCGCCCTGGAGACGATCGAGGGGGAGAGCGGGCCCGACATCGAACGCCTGCGCGCCGACATCTACTGGGGCGCCCGCCGGTGGCGCGAGGCCGGCGAGACGCACGAGGCGCTGCTCGGCGAGGCGTGGCGATCCGGGCAGCCCCTGGACGCGCAGTCGCGGGCCGATGCCGTGCGCGCGGCGATCGCCTACGACCTGGCCGGCGAGGCGATCGGCATGGAACGGCTCAAGGCGAAGTTCTCCGAGGCCATGGCGGCGAGTCCGGACGCGCGTACCTTCGCGCTCCTCACCGGCGCCGATCCGACCCGCGCGCCGGGCTTCCGCGCCGTGGCGGCCCGCGCCACGAAGGCCGAGACTCTGTCGGCCTTCCTGGCCGAGTACCGGAAGCGCTATCCGGACACCGCCATCCCCGACCGGGGCAGGGCTGCGGCGGCCGAGGGCTCTGAGCCGCAGGGCGCGGACCAGCAGAGCAGCGCCGGAGCCGCCGGCGCGCCGCCGGGGTAGGCGGGCCGCGCGTCATCGCTCCGGACGCGTTCCCGGAAATCGGAGCGGAGCCCCGGGGCAGGATCGGCGAAGCCGTCGAAGTGCCGATCCCGGCGGCGCCCTCATCCGCCATAACTCTGGACGAGCGAGCCCGCCACCAGGGTCCATCCGTCCACCAGCACGAAGAAAATCAGCTTGAACGGCAGCGAGACCGTGGCCGGGGGCAGCATCATCATGCCGATCGCCATCAGCACCGAGGCGACCACGAGGTCGATGATCAGGAACGGGATGAACAGCAGGAAGCCGATCTCGAAGGCGCGGCGCAGCTCCGAGATCATGAAGGCCGGCGTCACGATCTCCAGGCCGATATCCTCCGGCCCCTTGGGCGTCGGCACCTTGGCGAGGTCGAGGAACAGCTTGAGGTCCTTCTCGCGGACATTGCGCAGCATGAAGGTCTTGAACGGCGCCGAGGCGCGCTCGAAGGCCTGGGTCTGCGTGATCCGGCCCGCGATCAGGGGCTCGATCCCGGCGCTGTAGGCCGCGCGGCCGGTGGGCGCCATCACGAAGGCTGTGAGGAACAGCGCGAGGCTGACCAGCACCGCGGTCGGCGGCGCCGTCTGCGTGCCCAGTGCCGAGCGCAGGAGCGAGAGCACCACGACGATCCGGGTGAAGGCGGTGGCCATCACCAGGACGGAGGGCGCCACCGCCAGGACGGTGATCAGCGCGACGAGCTGGAGGGCGCGCTCGGTGGTGCCGCCGGCACCGAGGTCGAGGGTGACGCTCTGGGCGAGCGCCGGCCCGGCGGCGACGAGCGCGACGGCGAGCACCGGCACCGCGGCCAGGCGCAGGCGCCGGAGTGCTCGCCTCGGGCCGATGCGGGTCGGGACGGGCGGGGCGTCGGGCATCGGGGTCACGGACGGTCGCAGGTCGGCGCGGCGGGGCGCACGCCGTGGCGGCGCGCCTCGAGGTTCTGCCAGACGAGGAGCGCCGGCAGGCCGAGCACCACGTCCGGCACCCGGCGGGCGAGGGACAGGGCGATGGCCGTCCCGGGCGGGATGCCGAACAGGCCGCAGACCAGCACGAGCCCGCCCTCCTGCACGCCGAGCCCGCTCGGGACCAGGAAGGCCGCGGCCTTGATCGCCTGGCTCAGCGACTCGATCACCAGGATGTCGGTGAGGCCGACATGGTCGACCCCGATGCAGGTGAGGACGACGGCGATCTCGGTGGCACCGAGCAGCCACGCCAGCGCGTGCAGGGCACAGGACTGGGCGAGGCGGCCGCGCCGGCCCGCCGCCCAGATCGCGTCCAGCGCCCCCTGGATCCGCGGCGTCGGCTCCGGGCTTGCCTCGGCCTCCCGCACGAAGCGCCGACCGAGCGCCGCGACCCGGTCCTCGACCAGCCGCACGATCCCGGTCCGCTGGAGCGCGAAGAGCGCCGCCACGGCGAAGGCCGCCACGGCGAGCGTCCGCAGGGTCCAATCGGCGAGTTCGGCCGCCTGCGCCCCTTCGACCCGGCTGAGGAGCCCGGCCCCGAGGCCGGCGAACAGGGCAAGGGTCCCGACCTGGAACAGCAGGTCGGCGAGCACCGAGGCGGCCGCCAGGGAGCCGGCGACGCCCCAGAAGGTGAGGAGACGCGCCCCGACGACCTCGCCCCCCACCGAGGCGACCGGCAGAAGGACGTTGATGCCCTCGCGCACGAAGCGCAGGATCAGGCAGGCCGAGACCGGTGCGGGCGACAGCCCGTCGAGGATGCGCGCCCAGGCGACGCCGCACAGCACCAACACCAGCGCCCGCACCAGGGTGACGCCGACGAAGCCCGCCACCCCGATCCGCCCGAAGGCCGTCGCCACGGCGTCGAGGTCGTTGGTCGCCACAAGCCAGACCGCGAAGCCGAGCCCGATGAGCGTGCCGAGCAGCGGAAGACGGCGCACCAGGGCGCGGACGACCCGGCGTTTCCCGGATAAGTGCGTGCCTGTCACGGCTGCGGCGTGTGCATGGCGCGTCGAGAGGCGGGCAAGAGCGACGGCTCCAGGGGTTGTGCCGGTCAGCGAGCCGGCGGCGATTCGGCGGGTCGTACCGCCGCTAGTGCGGTATTGGGGCCGAATTCAGGGGGCCGCCGCCCCGGCAGCGGATGGAGCAGTGCGGCGAGCGCCTCCGCCGGGCCGGCCGCGGGATCGAGCAGGACGACGCGGCCGGCCGCCAGGCTCGCACCGGTGGCGACCGCGATGGCCCGCTTCGGGCACGGGCCGAGGCAGCCCGACTCGACGATGCAGAGCTTCCGCCGCGCGCCCGCGGCATCCTTGCCGTCCTGCTTCCCGGCCTTCTTCAGGAGCGCACGCACCGCGCGCGGCTTCAGCCCCTGCCGCTTGGCGCATTTGGAGCAGACGACCACGATCTCGGTGAGCTGGGTCTTGGCTGACCGGCTGGCCGAACGACCAGAAGGGCGGCGATCCGTGTCGCCCGCAATCGACGGTTCTGTCATCATCGGGAGACTGTACGGCGCGATACGCCTCTCGGGCTACGGCCCCCGTCGCCGCGGCGGCCGGGACGGGCGCCATAAAAAGGGCCGAAAAGAACGGGATGCCGGTTCCGCGCACGGGCCGCCCTCCGGCCGGCGCCGCGTGAGCGGAACCGGCGCAGACCCAGGAACAATGAGCGGATGAGCTTCGACGACGTCAAAGACGACACGCGCGAAGGCGAGATCGTGACGTTCGGCGCACCGACGAGGAGCGAGCTGCGGCGGAGTGCGGAGACGATCCGCCCGGTCCCGGCCGATCGGAGCGCCCGGGCCCTGGCCGCCTCGATTCGCCGGCGCCTGGACTGGACCCGCCTGCCGGGCCTGCGCCCGCGTCAGGAGGACACGTCGAGCTACGGGGCGCGGATCATCCGCCGCGTCAGCCTGTTCGTCCTGCTGCCGACCCTGGTGATCGGGCTGTACCTGTTCGGCTTCGCCTCAGACCAATACGTCGCCGAGGCCCAGTTCGCGGTTCGCGGCAACGTCGAGCCGATGGAAAACATCGCGCTCGGCCAGTACACGAACCTGATCCAGAAGCATAACAGCCAGGACAGTTTCATCGTCCGCGACTTCATCGGCAGCCAGACCCTGGTCGAGGCGCTGGAGAAGAGCATCGGACTATCCAAGATGTTCTCCCGTCGCGAGGCCGACTTCTGGACCCGGTTAAATCCGGACGGCCCGATCGAGGATCTCACTAAGTACTGGCGCAAGCAGGTCGAGGCGCACATCGACTCGATCTCGGGCGTGATCCGTCTGACGGTCCGGGCCTTCACCCCCGAGGACGCCCTGACGATCTCCCGCGCGGTGGTGGCGCGCTCCGAGGCGCTGATCAACGACATCTCGAAGCGGGCCCAGGCCGACATGGTCGCCCAGGCCCAGACCGATGCCACGACCGCCCAGGAGCGCCTGCGCAAGGCCCACCTCGCGCTGCAGCTCTTCCGCAACCAGTGGGGCGTGATCGATCCGGTCAAGACGGCCGAGGGGACGCTGGCCACCCTGACGCTCCTGCGGAAGGACAAGCTCAAGGCGGAGAACGACCTGCAGATCCTGCGCGGCTCAAGCCTGGACGAGCGGTCGCGTTCGATCCAGATCCTCGTCGCCAACCTCGCGGCCATCGACCAGCAGATGAAGACCCTGCAGGACGAACTGACGAGCGCGGCCGGCGTCGCGGGCGGCGGTTCGAACCTGACCGAGGCGCTGCTCCAGTACGAGGGGCTGCTCGTGGAGCGGACCATCGCCGAGAAGCTCGAGGAATCGGCGAATATGCTGCTCGACCGCGCGCGGGTCTCGGCCAGCAAGCAGCACATCTTCCTGGCGACCTTCGTGCCGCCGGTCCTGCCGACCGACAGCCTCTACCCGGAGCGGGGCCACACGCTGATCGTGTCGTTCTTCTGCTTCCTGGTGATCTGGAGTTCGTCCTCGCTCCTGCTCGCGGGCATCCGCGACCAGCGCATGTAGGCCGCCGCGCCAGCTCGCCGGATGTCGGAACCGGCCCGATGCGCGGGGGGGGCCGATGAGCAGCATCCCGAACGCCGTCAGCCACCGCCCGGGATGATGCGCCGGTCTCTGGATCCTGCGCGACGCGGTCTATAGAGGGTGGTGGCGCCCGTGCCCTGCTGGAAGAGCGAAGTCTAACGGTCCATGTCGGACTTTTCCGATCTCGTCGCGAAGGCGATCCAGCCGTCGATGACCCGGGCGGAGCGTGAGGCGGTCTACACCGTCGTGCGGCAGGCCGTGCTCCGCCTTCAGGAGCGGGAGGCGTTCCCGCCGGAGGACCCGCGCGTCGCGCTCCAGCGCCACCTCGTCGAAGAGACGATCCGCGATGTCGAGAGCGACGTCGCCCGCTATGAATCGCTGCGCAAGCTCGACGCGGCCTTCGCGGCCCAGAACGAGGCCAACCGCGCGGAGCAGGCCGGGCGCCGCTGACGCATCCTCCCGACCGATGGCCACCGGCTTTCGGATGAAGGCGATGCGCGTGCGCCGTCGCGCCTCGCCCGCCCCCTCAGCCGCAGGCCGCGCTCCGAACGCCGCCGGGCTCGGCCACGTCGAGGCCGGCCGAGAGGTACTCGTTGAGCTTGTTGCGCAGGGTCCGGATCGAGATGCCGAGGATCTTGGCCGCATGGGTGCGGTTGCCCAGGCAATGGTCGAGGGTATCCAGGATCAGGTCGCATTCGACCTGCGCCACGGTGCGCCCCACCAGCCCGCGGGTCGCGGCCTCGGCGGCCTGCGCGGCGCGGGTCGCCGGCCCCTCCGCGCTCATCACCTCGCCGTCCGGGGCGAGGATCGCCTCGGGTCCGATCGCGTCGCCCGAGGCCAGCAGCACCGCCCGGTGCAGGGTGTTCTCCAACTCGCGCACGTTGCCGCGCCAGGGGTTCTTCAGGATCAGGGCGCGCGCCTGCGCGTCGAGCGGGCGGGCCGGCACACCGTTCACCGCGGCGTATTTCTTGGCGAAATGCGCGGCGAGTTCCAGGATGTCGGCCGGCCGCTCGCGCAGCGGCGGCAGCCGCAGGGCGACGACGTTGAGCCGGTAGAACAGGTCCTCGCGGAACGTGCCCTTCCGCACCTCCTCGGCGAGGTTGCGGTTCGAGGTCGCCAGCACGCGGATGTCGACCCGCACCGGGGCGGTGCCGCCGACCCGGTCGATCACCCGCTCCTGGAGGGCCCGCAGCAGTTTCGCCTGCAGGCGCACGTCCATCTCCGAGATCTCGTCCAGCAGCAGCGTCCCGCCATGGGCCTCCTCGAACCGGCCGATGCGCCGGGCGACCGCGCCGGTGAACGCGCCCTTCTCGTGGCCGAACAGCTCGGATTCGAGCAGGGCCTCGGGGATCGCCGCGCAGTTGACCGAGACGAAGGGCTTGGCCGAACGGTTCGATTTCTGATGGACGTGGCGGGCCAGCACCTCCTTGCCGGTGCCGCTCTCGCCGGTGATCAGCACCGAGGCCTCCGAGCGGGCGACCTGCTCGGCGAGCTTGACCACCCGCTCCATGGACGGGTCGCGCCAGACGAAGGCGGCGCGGTCGGTGGCGACCGCCTCCAGCACCGCGGCGATCAACTCGGGATCGGGCGGGAGCGGGATGTACTCCTTGGCGCCGGCCCGGATCGCCGCCGCGGCGGCCTGCGCGTCCGCCGAGACCCCGCAGGCGACCACGGGGGTGCGGATCCGCTCCGCCGCCAGGGCGGCGACCAGGTCGGCGATGGGCAGGGCCACGTCGATCATGATGAGATCGGCGCCGCGGGCGCGCAGCACATTCAGGCCCTGCGGCACGCTATCGGCCTGCGTCACGGCGGCGCCGCGCTGCATGGCGATCTTCGAGGCGGTGATCAGCTCGCCGTTGAGCCGCCCGATCATCAGGAGCCGCATGGTTCGTCCCTCTCAACCATCGTGGCGCGGACAGCCCAACGGCGTCCGTGCCTGAAAAAGTTCACTCGCCCTTGACGATCTCGGTCATCGTCACCCCGAGCCGATCCTCGACGAGGACGACCTCGCCGCGGGCGACCAGCCGGTTGTTGACGAACACGTCGATCGCCTCGCCGACCTTCCGGTCGAGTTCGAGCACGGCCCCCGGGGCCATCCGGAGGAGGTCGCCGATCGGCATCCGGGCGGAGCCCAGCACCGCCGAGACCATCACCGGCACGTCGAAGAGCTGCTCCAGATCGGCGGCGGACTTCGGGGTGGTGGGCGCGTCGCGGATCGAGCCCGCCGCGTAGTCGGGGTCGTTGTCGCCGAGCTGGGGCAGGCTGAAATCGTCGGACATCGGGGTTCCTTCACGGACGCGTCGGGAGGCCGAGGGCGTCCAGCACCGCCGCCTCGATGCGGGCACGCTCCCGCACGATGCCGCCGTCGGCCCACTCGATGCGGGCATCGCCCGCCGCCATGTCGGGGTCGCCGAGCACGACGAGGCGGCCCTCGTAGCCGCGCTCGCGCGCCAGGCGCGTCATCAGGGTCTCGGCCTCCTCGACGAGGCCGTCATGGACCCGCACCACCAGATGGGGCACGCCGCGCAGGTGCTGGAGGGCGGCGCGCGCCGCCTCGCCGATGCCGGCGAGCGGGGCGGCCTCCAGGGCGTCGCCCGCGACCTTCCGGGCGATCAGCACGGCCACCTCGACCGCCTGCGCCTCGCGCTCGGTATCGCGCGCGTCGGCCTGGGCGATCAGGCCCGCGGCGGCGAGCGCCAGGCGTGTCATGGCGTCGGCGAGCCGGCCCTGGACCTGCGCCTCGGCCTGGATCCGCCCCTCCTGGAGGCCGCGGGCATGCGCCTCGGCCTCGGCGCGCAGGGCGGCCTCGGTGGCGCGCTGCGCCTCGGCGCTCGGATGCGCGCTGCGGAAATCGGTCTCGAACAGGAACGGCTTCGCGCTCCGGGACGCCTGGGCGCTCAATAGACCAGCTCCTCCTCGGCGCTATTCTTGGCGATCATGATCTCGCCCTTCTCGGCGAGGTCCTTGGCGATCTCGGTCATCTTCGCCTGCGCCTCGTCGACCTCTTTGAGACGGACCGGCCCGAGCGAGGCCATCTCGTCCGTGAGGTTCTTGGCCGCGCGGGTCGACATCTGCTTCATGAAGAAGGCCCGGGTCGGTTCGTTGGCGCCCTTGAGCGCCCGGCACAGGGTCTCGTTGTCGATCGTGCGCATCAGGGTCTGGACGCTGCCCGGATCGAGCTTGAGCAGGTCCTCGAAGGTGAACATCAGCTCGCGGATGCGCTTGGCCGAGCCGCGATTGGCCTGGTCGAGGGCGGCGAGGAAACGGCCCTCCGTCTGCCGGTCGAAGGCGTTGAACACGTCGGCCATCATCTCGTGGGCGTCGCGGCGCTGGGTCTGGGCGATGGTCGAGACGAACTCGACCCGCAGGGTCTCCTCGATGTGGCGCAGGGCCTCCTTCTGGACCGTCTCCATGCGCAGCATGCGGTTGAGGCAATCGATGGCGAAGTCCTCGGGCAGGATGGTCAGCAC
This sequence comes from uncultured Methylobacterium sp., assembly GCA_964242725.1. Taxonomy (GTDB): domain Bacteria; phylum Pseudomonadota; class Alphaproteobacteria; order Rhizobiales; family Beijerinckiaceae; genus Methylobacterium. Next base: position 10,173 of record CAXTCV010000001.1, on the reverse strand, counting down.
CTTGGCGGCGTAGTCGGCGCGCACCCGCGAGAGCACCACCGCGACGGTCTGCGGGTACTCGTTGCGCAGGAACGAGGCGAGGATCTCCGGGTCGACCTGGGCGATCGAGGCCCAGACGCGCTTGCCCGACGCGCCCTTGATCTCCGCCATGATCAGCGAGACCTGGTCGCTGGGGAAGATCTTCAGGAGCAGCGCCTCGGTGCGCTCGAAGTTCGACGAGATGCCGCCGCTGTTGCCGAGCTTGGTCACGAACTCGATGATCAGCCTCTCGACGGTCTGCACCTCCAGCGTGCCGAGCTGGACCATCGCGTGGCTGACCTTCTTGACCTCCTCCTCCTCCAGCATCTGCCAGATCGGGGCGCCTTCCTCCTCGCCGAGCATCAGCAGGAGCGCGGCCGCGCGCTGCGGGCCGGGCATCGTCGCGAAGGCGTCGCCGCCCACGTTCGCCAGGGTATTCGCCAGACCTGCCGCCATCGCCCGTTCCTCGACGCCTTACTCTTCCTGGATCCAGCCGCGCAGCACCTCGACGGTCTCGGCCGGGCTCGCCCGGACCATGTCGACCACGCGCTGGACGGTCTCGGCCTGGACCTGGCCGTTGATCTTGGCGAATTCCATCAGCCGGGCGGTGGGGTTGTCCCGATCCACCACCGTGATGGTCCCCGCTCCGGCCCCCGTGATCGCCGCCGCGTCGAGGGCGCCTCCCATCCCGGGCCCGGCCAGGGACGGCGCGGCCGGCACCGGCGCCAGCACCTGCCGCACCAGCGGGCGCACCACCGTGAGCAGGACGATCAGGGTGAGCAGCGCCAGCACGGCGAGCTCGGCCATGCGCAGCACGTCCTCCTTGGTGGGGGCGAGCAGCGCCTGCATCAGCGTCGGCTCGGCGAATTGCGGCACGCTCGGGGCCTCCGCGAAGCGGAGGTTCACCACCTCGATCTGGTCGCCGCGCGCCTTGTCGAAGCCGACCGCGCTGCGGACCAGGGCGGTGATCCGCTCGATCTCGGCCGGCGCCCGGGGGGTGTAGGTCTGCTTGCCGTCGGGGGCCGTCGCGTAGACGCCGTCGACCACCACCGCCACCGACAGGCGCTTGATCCGGCCGCCCTCGGCGATCTCGGTCTTGGTGACCTTGGAGATCTCGTAGTTCGTGGTCTCCTCGTTCTTGTTGGTGGCGTCCTTGGAGGCGGGCGCCTTTTCGGCGCCGTTGGCGCCGGGCAGCTCGGTGCCGACGCTCACCTGCCCGTCTGCGTTGCCGGTGAGCGCCGATTCGGTCCGGGTCTGCGCGGACCGCACCACCCGGCTCTCGGGGTCGAAGGTCTCGGAGCGGCTCTCGATCCGGTTGAGATCGAGCTCGGCATTGACCTGAACCCGGGCGCGGCCCGGCCCGACGATGCCGGCGACCACGTCCTCGATCTGGCCGCGCAGGCGCCGCTCCAGGGTGACCTGCCGGTCCTCGTAGCCGCTGGCGCCGTCGGACTCGGCGTCCCGGGCGCCGTCGGCGAGCAGCCGGCCGCGCTCGTCGACGATCGAGACCCGCTCGGGCTTCAGGCCCTCCACCGCCGAGGCGGCGAGGTGGCGGATCGCCCGCACCTGCCCGGCATCGAGGTCGCCCATGAGCTTCAGCACGATGGCGGCGCTCGGGTTCTCGCGGTCGCGCTCGAACAGACGGCGCTCCGGCAGAACCAGGTGGACGCGGGCCGCCTGGACCCGGCCGATCGCCCGGATCGAGCGGGCCAGCTCGCCCTCCAGGGCGCGCAGGTGATTCACGTTCTGAACGAAATTGGTGGACGAGAACGCGTCCCCCTTGTCGAAGATCTCGTAGCCCACCCCGCCCTGGGTCGGCAGGCCCTTGCCGGCGAGGTCCATGCGCAGCTTGGCCAAGTCGGGCCGGGGCGCCATGATCGTCTGGCCGGTGTCGCCCCGGGTCTCGTAGCGGATGCCGCGGGTGTCGAGCTCGCGGACCACGGCGCCGGAATCCTGCATCGACAGGTCGGAGAACAGCACGCCCATGTCGGGGCGCGAGACCCGCAGGATGATGAAGGCGAAGAAGCCGATGAGCGTCAGCGTCACCGCCGCCATTGCGGCGATGCGGGCCGGTCCGAACTTCGTAACGAGATCGAGGACCGGCTTCACGGGCGGATTCGCTGCACTCTGAACGCGAGGCGGTCCCTGGCGGCCCGCTCGGCAGAAATTGCCCAGGCCGTGGTTAGCGGGCCGTTAATGCCGGGGCGCGCGGACGCACGAACGGGCCTCCGAAACGCCGCGAAGCCGCGCCCGGGATCGGGACACGGCTTCGGGAGGCGTCGGGATCGGCGGGCGCGGGAGCTCGGTTCCATCCCCGCCGCCGCCGGGATCAGTGCCGGTAGTGCTGGATCCGAGTGGTTCGCAGGCCGGCCAGACCGTGCTGGTCGATCGAGAACTGCCAGCTCAGGAATTCTTCGGTCGTCAGGGTATAGCGCTTGCACGCCTCCTCCAGGCTGAGGAGACCGCCGCGCACCGCGGCCACGACCTCGGCCTTGCGGCGTATCACCCAGCGGCGGGTGCTCGGGGGCGGAAGGTCCGCAATCGTGAGGGGGCTGCCGTCGGGCCCGATGACATACTTCACTCTCGGGCGGCTAGGTTCGGTCATGATACGCTCTACACTCGACTGACCTGTCGAGAGTCCAAGGTACTTGCGCCCGCTTAAGAGATGTTGAAGCGAGTCACTCGGATGTGATTCGTTAAGCGCCACTTGTGGACAACCCGATCGTCTGCACGCTGGACAGCGGCACTTTCTGCGAGCCGATCGACAGGATCGGCGAAGTTCCGCTGAGATCGACTTCGTCGACCGTCCCCGACAGGCTGGTATCGACCGCGACGTTGGCGCCCGTGGCATCGGTCGCCGAGACCTTGATCGAGTAGTTCCCATTGGCTGCCGTCAGCCCGGCCGACGTCTTGCCGTTCCACGTGTAGGACTGGCTTCCGGCGGCGAGGGAGGTGGTCTGGGTGGCCACCACGTTGCTCTTCGAATCCAGGATCGTGATCACCGCCTTCGAGGCCGCCCGGGCGGGCGTCAGGCTCCAGGAGGCCGAGCCGCCGGCGAGCTGCGAGGTGCTGCCGTCCGCCGTGACGGTCTTGCCGATGTAGCTCGTGGCCGAGGCCGAGCTCGCCGATTGCGACGCGGTCAGGATGTTGCCGAGGGTGTCGTTGGTCTTGAGCTGTTGCTCCACGCCGGCGAACTGCACCAGCTGCTGCGTGAACTGGTTCGTGTCCATCGGGTCGAGGGGGTTCTGGTTCTTGAGCTGCGTGGTCAGCAGCGTCAGGAACTGCGTGAAGTTGCTCGCGATCTCGGTGGCGTTTGCGCCGCCGCTCGAGGACGTGTTGGTCGTGGCCGCCGTGCTCGTGACGCTGGATATGCCGCTGGACATGCCGTTCTCTCCTGTGCCGTGCCTGAGCGCTGGGCCCGGGCGCGATGATTCCGTGTCGATCCGCGCGGCGCGCCGGGCCGGCATCCGCCGTCCGGGCCGATGCGCTAGATCCTGATGTCGAGGCCGCCGTAGCCGCGCAGCCACCGGGTCGGGGCGGTCTCCTGCGGGGCCTCCGCCTGATCCCGGGTCCAGCCTGCCGCGCCGCCCTGGGGGGAGCCGCCCGGCCGGCCGTCGCCGCCGCCACCGCTCTGGGCGCTGCCGTCGCCCCGCAGCGACAGGTTGAGCCCGCCGGCGGATGGGTCGAGACCGGCCTGGGACAGGGCCTGCTGCAACTGGCCGGCGTCGCGCTGAAGCAGCGCCAGGGTTTCCGGCCGGTCGACCACCAAGTGGGTCGTGACCGTGCCGCGGGCCTTGTCGATCTCCAGTTTGACGTCGATCCGCCCGAGCTCGATGGGATCGAGGCGGATCTGGAACTCGTTCGACCCGTTCAGCGAGCGCAGGCCGATGGCCATCGGCACCTGTCCGATGGGGATGGCGGGATCCGTCGGGACGGGCGCCGTGGTCTGCGTGGTCGCGCGCGCGGCCTGCGCGGCGTTGGTCGTTTCGACGGATGCCGCGGGCATCGCGGGCAATCCACCACCCGCAGGGGACGGGGTTGCCGCCTGCGGGACCCCGCCGGGTATGGCCGCTGCGCCGCCGGCCTGACCGGCATCGGCCAGGGCGGCCAGGAAGTCCTTGCCCGGGCCGGACGCGGCGGATGCGGGATCGCCCGCGCCGGCGGCAACGGCCCCGACCGCGGCGGCACTCGCATCGAGCTGCCCGGATCCTGTGGCGCCGGCGGGCGCTTTCGTGCCGGTGCCCGCCCGGGCGATCCCCGATACTCCGGTGGGCTGCGAGGCGGTGGCGTCCACCGGGCCCGCAACGGGCGTTGCCGTCCCGGATACCGTTGCCCCGGCGCCGGCCGGGCTCGCGACACCCTTGGCGCCTGCCTCGCCCGACCCGGGAGCCTGGTCCCCGGACGTGACCGCAGCCGCACGGGCCGGGCCGCCACCCTCGGACAGCGCCGCGAGCAGGGTCAGCACCGTGGCGGTGGGGTTGGAGCCGGCGGCCTGCGCCGCGGGATCGGATTGCGGGGTTTGCACGGCCTGGTCGGTCCGGGCGGACACGTCGGTGCCCGCGGCCGGGGCGTCGGCCGCCGGATGGGCCACGGCCGTCCCGGATTGCTCCGCGGCGGGATCGGCCTTCGCGGTCTTCGACGAAGCGGGATCGGTTTTCGCCTGGGTGCTCGAAGGCGCGCGCGGCGATGCCGCCTCGGACGTCTCCGGGTGCCGGCTCGAATCGGCCGGGGGACCTTTCGGGCGGGGGGCGTCGGTGGCCTGTGCGGACGTGTCCGTGGGCTTGGCGGCGACCGGCCGCCGGTCCGCGGCCCGGGTATCGGCTCTCACTGCGGCGTCCCGCGTCCGCTCGGCGGCCGCACGGGAGGCGTCGGCCTCGTCGCGCCGGGCGGTCTGGCGGGCCCGCCCGGCATCGGTCGCGTCCCGCTGGCTGGCCACGCGGGCCTGCGCCGCCGCGGCGGCGTCCCGGGTCCGGGCCTCGGTCAGGGCCGCGCCGAACCGGTCCTGCGACGAGTCGCCGGCCCGGGCGGCGACCCCCGCCGCGTCCCAGCCCGTCCGCGTGGACGGAGCCCACGCGGTGACATTCAACCGATCCGCCGCACCGCTCGCCATACCGGGATCCTCTCGACTCCGATGCCGCAAGGCGCGCGCCACCGTCGCGGTGGGGTCAAGGCGCTGAGAACACGACGTTTCTCTCGCTGCCGGCGCGCCGCGATGCGGCCGAAGCTGCCGGATACCCGGCAGGATCTGCCGGGTATCCGGTCCGGCGGACGCGTTGCCCTGGCAAGCCGGGCCAAGTCCCGCTATAGACGCGGCGTGCAGCCGGGAAGCTTCCGGGCCGGCGGCTGCGGACCCATGCGATGAACGCCCTCGATCTTCCCAAAGCCCCCCACGAGACGCGCGTCGTCGTTGCCATGTCGGGCGGCGTCGATTCCTCCGTGGTGGCCGGGCTCCTGAAGCGCCAGGGCTTTGACGTGGTCGGCGTCACCCTCCAGCTCTACGACCACGGCGCCGCGACCCATCGCAAGGGAGCCTGCTGCGCCGGCCAGGACATCAACGACGCCCGGGGGGCGGCCGAGCATCTCGGCATCCCGCATTACGTCCTCGACTACGAGGACCGGTTCCGCGACGCGGTGATCGAGAAGTTCGCCGAGAGCTACCTCGCCGGCGAGACGCCGATCCCCTGCGTCGAGTGCAACCGGACCGTGAAGTTCCGCGACCTGCTGGGCCTCGCCCGGGACCTGAACGCCGATGCCCTCGCAACCGGGCATTACGTGGCGAGCCGGGCTTTGCCGGGGGGTGGCCGGGCGCTGCACCGCGCCCTCGATCCCGCCCGCGACCAGAGCTATTTCCTCTACGCCACCACGGCCGAGCAGCTGGATTTCCTGCGCTTTCCCCTCGGCGACATGACCAAGCCCGAGACCCGGGCGCTGGCCAAGGATCTCGGCCTGTCCCTGGCCGAGAAGCCGGACAGCCAGGACATCTGCTTCGTCCCGCAGGGCCGCTACAGCGACGTGATCGCCCGCCTGCGCCCGGACGCCGCCCGCCCGGGCGAGATCGTCGACCTCGCGGGCCAGGTCGTCGGGCGGCACGCGGGCATCGTGCATTACACGGTCGGCCAGCGCCGGGGGCTCGGCCTGTCGGGACCCGAGCCGCTCTACGTGGTGCGGCTGGAGCCGGAATCCGCCCGGGTGGTGGTCGGCCCGCGCGCGGCGCTGGCAACGACCCGCATCCGCCTCTCCGACCTGAACTGGCTCGGCGGGGGCCCGGCCGAGGCCGTGCGCGACCTGCCCGTGGCGGTGCGCGTGCGCTCGACCCGGCCGCCGCGCCCGGCGACGCTCACGGTCGGTCCGGACGGCGCGGCCGAGATCGTGCTGGTCGAGCCCGAAGACGGGGTCTCCCCGGGCCAGGCCTGCGCGATCTACGCGGATGACGGCCCCCGGGCCCAGGTTCTCGGCGGCGGCACCATCCGGCGCGTCGACGCGTTGTCGGCCCGGCCCCGAGAAGCCGCCTGATCCCCCTGCCAGGATAGACCGAACGATGCTGAGCGAGCCGCAGACGGCCGGGCCGAGCACGGCCCTGATGCGCAAGGCCTATGCGCGCTGGGCCCCCGTCTACGACGTGGTCTACGACAAGCTCACCGAGCCCGCGGCCCGCGCCGCGGTCGAAGCGGCGGCCGAGCATGGCCCGCGGATCCTGGAGGCCGGCGTCGGCACCGGTCTGGCCCTGGGCTACTACCCGCGGTCGAGCTTCGTCTGCGGCGTCGACCTGTCCGAGGACATGCTCAAGCGCGCCCGCGCCAAGGTCCGGCGCCGCAACCTGGCCCACGTGAAGGGCCTGCAGGTGATGGATGTCTGCCACCTGGGCTACGCGGATGCGACTTTCGACGCCGTGGTGGCGCAGTTCCTGATCACCCTGGTGCCCGACCCCGAGGCCGCGATGTCCGAGTTCCTGCGGGTGGTGCGCCCCGGCGGCGGCATCGTGCTGGCCAATCATTTCGGCCAGAGCGACGGCCCGGTCGCCCGGGTCGAGGAGATCGTGGCGCCGCTCTGCACCAAGATCGGCTGGTCGTCGGACTTCAAGGCGACGCGGATCGAGGCCTGGGCCCGGCGCAACGGCGTCGAGGTCGTCGGGCTGAAGCCGACCTTCCCGGGCGGGTTCTTCAAGATCCTGCGGATGCGCAAGCCCGGGTGAGCGAAGCCCCACGCGTCGCCGAGAGCCGCCGGACCCGCCTGCGGCGCTGGCTGCCGCTCGCACTGCTGTTCGGAATCTCGGCCGTCGTGCTGGTCTCGGGCGCGGCCCGGATCCTGAGCCTCGACCGGCTGCTCGTCTCCCGGGCCTGGCTGCGCGGGCTCGTCGAGGCGGATTATGTCCGGGCGCTGGCGGCGGCCTACGGCCTCTATGTCGGGGCCGTGGTGGTGTCGGTACCGGCGACGCTGATCCTGACCATGATCTGCGGCTTCCTGTTCGGGATCGTGCCGGGGGCGCTGATGGCGGTCTGCGCCGCCACGACGGGGGCCGCGATCGTGTTCGCCGTCGGCCGCGGCCCCGGGGCCGACCTGCTCCGACGGATCGGCGGCGCCCGCCTCGCGGGTCTCGCCGCCGGGTTCCGGCGCGACGCCTTCGGCTACATCGTGGTGCTGCGGCTCCTCCCCCTGTTCCCGTTCTGGGTGACCAACATCGCCCCCGCGGCGTTCGGGGTGCGGATGCGGGTCTTCGTCCTGGCGACCGTCCTGGGGCTGCTGCCCGGCGCCTTCGTGTACGCCACCACGGGGGCGGGGATCGAGGAGGTGGTCGCGGCCCACGAGGCCGCCAGGGCCGCCTGCCTGGCCGCCGACGGGAGCGGCTGCGACAGGGCCCTGACGCTGCGGGACCTGATCACGCCCAGGATGGTGGCCGGGCTCGCGATGCTCGCCGTCTTCGCCCTGGTCAGCATGGTCCTGAGCCGGCGCGCCCGGCGCGACTGAGATCGGCGATCCGCAGCGGCGCGGGATTTCCGGTGTCGACGGGCCCATGCAACCGCTTGCGGGTCGCTACCGTATAGTGCTGACGGGCAAGAGCCTGTATTCCCTGCAAAACTGTGGCTTGCGAACATGTCCCCCGCGAAGGCCGGACCCGGCTCGAGCACCTGCGCCCTCCACCCCGCCGATCCCGATCCGCGATGCAAGCGCGGAGCGTGACTGGCATGGCCGCTGATTCCGACACCACCGTCGCGGCTCCCGCCCTGCCGGTTGCCGCCCCGACCCGCGACGGGCCCGAACGGCGCCGGATGCGCCTCGGCCTGTCCGGCCGGCTGTTCCTCGTCACCGTCGCCTTCGTGGTGGTGGCCGAGGTGCTGACCTACGTGCCGGCGGTGGCCAATTACCGGATCGAGTGGATGTCCGACCGTCTGGCGGCGGCCCAGGTGGCCGCCCTCGTCCTCGACGGCCGGACGAGCGAGCCGGTCTCCGAGGCGCTGGAGAGCCGGTTGCTCGCAGGGGTCAATGCCCGGGCCATCGCGGTCCGCGGCGGCGGCACGCAGCGCCTGCTCGCCATCGAGCCGGTGCCGGATCAGGTCGCCGACACCGTCGACCTGCGCGACGTCACGGCCTTCTCGGCGGTCCGCGGGGCCTGGCGCACCCTGGTGGCCCCGATGCGCGAGCCGATCCGCGTGGTCGGGGAGGGTGGTATCGGCTTCGACCGGGTGGAGATCCTCCTCGACGAGGCGCCGCTGCGGGCCGCGATGGTCGACTACGCCCTGCGCCTGCTGGTCTCCTCGCTGATCATCGCGGCCTCGGCGGCGGGCCTGGTCTTCGTCGTCCTGCAGGTCCTGATCGTGCGCCCGGTGCGGCGGCTCGTCACCAGCATCACGGCCTTCGCGGACGATCCGGAGGATGCCGGCCGGATCATCGCGCCGTCCCGCCGCAGCGACGAGATCGGCCAGGCCGAGCTGGCGCTCGGGCGGATGCAGCGCAGTCTCGCCGATCAGCTCCGCCAGAAGCGGCGGCTGGCCGAGCTGGGGCTCGCGGTGAGCAAGATCAGCCACGAGCTCCGCAACCTGCTGACCGGAGCGCAGCTCCTGGGTGACCGCCTGGAGGGGACCGCGGATCCGACGGTCCAGCGCGTCGCCCCGCGGCTCGTGGGGACCCTGGCCCGGGCGATCCGGTTCTGCGAGGCGACCCTCGCCTATGGCCGGGTCACCGAGCGGGCGCCGCGCCTCGCCAGCACGAAACTGGCGCCGATCTTCTCGGAGCTTCCGGACCTCGCCGCGCTCTCGGCCCACCCCGTGGCGGTGCGGGTGGCGGCGCACGACCTGTCCGTCCTGGCCGATCCGGAGCAGCTCGGCCGGGCCCTCGCCAACCTCGTCCGCAACGCCGTGCAGGCGCTGGACGGAGCCAAGGTCGCGGAGGCCGCGGTACAGGTCGCGGCCGTCCGCGAGGAGCCGGGCCGGGTGACCATCTGGGTCGCCGACAACGGTCCCGGCCTGCCGGCGCGTGCCCGGGAGAACCTGTTCGCGCCGTTCGCCGGCTCGACGCGCTCCGGCGGCACCGGGCTCGGGCTGCCGATCGCCGCCGAGCTGATCGGCATCAACGGCGGCGCGCTGACCCTCGACGCGTGCGAGGGCGGGGCGCGGTTCCGGATCGTGTTGCCGGAGGGCTGAAGCCCTATTCCGCGGCGGCGAGCACCGGCTCGGCGACGCGGATGCCGAGATCGGCCAGCAGGGCCGCATCCGCATCCGCCTCGTTGTTGGCCGTGGTGAGCAGCCGCTCGCCGTAGAAGATCGAGTTCGCCCCGGCGAGGAAGCACAGGGCCTGGGCCTCGCGGCTGAGCGCCCGGCGGCCCGCGCTGAGCCGGACCCGCGCCCGGGGCATCACGATGCGCGCGGTGGCGCACATCCGCACCATGTCGAACGGGTCGATCGACTCTGCGGTGTCGCCCAGGGGCGTCCCCGCGACGGCGGCCAGGGCGTTGATCGGCACGCTCTCGGGATGGGGCGCGTGGTTGGCCAGAACCTGCAGCATCGCCACGCGGTCGCCCACCCCCTCACCGAGGCCGATGATGCCGCCGCAGCAGACACCGATGCCGGCCGCCCGGACCCGCTCCAGCGTGTCCAGCCGGTCCTCGTAGGTCCGGGTCGAGACGATCTTGTCGTAGTAGTCTGGCCCGGTATCGAGGTT